>NZ_JABWMS020000038.1:0-42617 GCF_013369155.2 Escherichia sp. 94.0001
GAATAGAGGATCATCCATATGTTCTTTATGTTTTTTATTAAATACATTAGCTAATTCCTCAGGATCAGTAGGATTTTTCATCTGTTTAAATGGAACCTGCAAAGCACCGAGACAATAACATTTACTTTCTTCATTTCTTATTATTCCGTGATGACTGGTTAAAACTTTCCTTTCTGGGTCATAATTACAAACATCAAGCGTTTTAATTAAATTATATGTATCACCGGCGGAGAGTCTATGATTTGCCAGTCCTGCAGTATAGTTACCATTAAAATGGATTTCATGATTTCCAGCCAGAACGACGACATTTTTATTTATACGACTATCTTTATTACTCTCCATATTCCGCATAGAATTTAGCAAAGTAAGTATGTATTGGTCACCAAAAATAGTACTACATCTATCGCCGGTATGATCCCCAAGGAAGATACAGGGGGTAATCGCATCGCCTTTTAAAAAAATATGTTTATGCAACTTATTCAGGGTAAGATCCCTTGAATTTAATAAATCGTAGAGTTCTTCATTCTTTTTATGTTTGTATGCAAATGAAGCCATGCTTTCGTGATTTAATAATTCACATAATAAACTCCAACCATTTTTACTGATGCCTATATGCCCTGAAACGAGCAATGCATAAAGTACAGCACCCACTCTTCCATCTGTATCGCCAAAATAAGCCGTGTTGGCATTTTGTGAGTTTATCTGACCACACTGTTTATAAAAATCTATATTTGAGAAGATAGATTTAACTCTGTCATCAAACTTTTCCTTAGTGAGCATCTCAGTAGAGACATCCCAACGCCAGTCAGGTTTAAAATTACCGCTAAGAAGAGTAAAGAAATTTTCAGATATGATAGAAAGCCCATCAATTTTATAAATTATGTCTGATTTATCTCCGGAGAAATTAATAAAATAATAACCATCCCTACGCTCAATCGTAACGGTTATGGGAGACGATAATTTTAACACATGGTTATTGTCTGGTATAATTGTAAAGATAAACGTGTCAGTATCCATGTTGGCGAAACTATTATATTCTTGGATATCTATAGAAGGTTCACTATTGTAAAGCGATGTTTTCACCGTCTGATGAAAATAGTCATTTACATTCCAGTGACCATATTGCAGGAAATAGATGATATGCAGGCCTGCATTGTTACCTATTTGCGAAAATTTATCCAGAATATTAACTTCAACTGTCTTTGAAAGATGTTTTTTATCAACCTTGCCATGGTGTTGATGATTGTTAACTTTATCTGAATGCTTATCTTGATGGCTTAAGGATTTGTTTCCAATCAGATTGTGAATTGCTTTCATAAATAACCTGTGATATTTTTGAATTGTTTGTTACAAAATAAACGATACATGTCTGAAAGACATATTTACGACGATATAAAGCAATAATAATTATATGTTCGCTGATTTTAAACACCGAGACCATCCGGTCTTTTACCAATAATGAAAAATAATCCCTCCCTGGAAGATAATTGTAAAGAACGACATAATAAGAATTAATCTTAGGATAAATATTTATTTACCATGGCCTTTTGAACGCTGAAAAGTAGCGCTCTCCAAAGTAAACCCCGCTATAGTTATACTATGCATTTGTCTTTAATGATATCTCGTCATTGTATTAACAGGCTGAAATTATCATTAATGCACGTTTCAATATTAGCAGGGATACCTGAGGAGTTTAAAGTGAACATATATATCGGGTGGCTTTTCAAATTAATCCCTTTAATTATGGGCTTGATTTGTATCGCGTTAGGTGGCTTTGTGCTGGAAAGTTCAGGGCAAAGCGAATATTTCGTCGCGGGTCATGTGCTCATTTCTCTGGCAGCCATATGCCTGGCATTATTCACTACCGCATTTATTATCATTTCGCAGCTCACGCGCGGCGTTAATACGTTTTACAATACATTGTTCCCCATTATTGGCTATGCGGGGTCAATTATCACCATGATATGGGGTTGGGTACTGTTAGCAGGCAATGATGTGATGGCAGACGAGTTTGTCGCCGGCCATGTTATTTTTGGCGTTGGTATGATTGCCGCCTGTGTATCGACAGTGGCAGCGTCATCCGGTCACTTTCTGCTCATTCCTAAAAACGCAGCGGGGAGTAAGAGCGACGGAACACCGGTACAGGCTTATTCTTCATTAATCGGTAATTGCCTCATTGCCGTTCCCGTGTTACTCACCCTGCTCGGTTTCATTTGGTCGATAACGCTGTTACGCAGTGCCGACATAACCCCACATTATGTCGCCGGTCACGTATTGCTTGGGTTAACCGCAATCTGTGCCTGTCTAATTGGCCTTGTTGCCACAATCGTCCATCAAACACGTAATACGTTTTCAACGAAAGAGCACTGGCTGTGGTGTTATTGGGTTATTTTTCTCGGCTCAATCACGGTGCTGCAGGGCATATACGTGTTAGTCAGCTCCGATGCAAGCGCCCGACTGGCTCCCGGCATTATTCTCATTTGCCTCGGAATGATCTGTTACAGCATATTCTCAAAAGTCTGGCTACTGGCACTGGTCTGGAGACGTACCTGTTCGTTAGCCAACAGAATACCGATGATTCCCGTCTTCACCTGCCTGTTTTGCCTTTTCCTGGCATCGTTTCTTGCAGAAATGGCGCAGACCGACATGGGATATTTTATTCCTTCGCGGGTTCTGGTCGGTTTGGGAGCGGTATGCTTTACGTTGTTCTCAATCGTTTCAATATTAGAAGCGGGTTCTGCTAAAAAATAATTGCAACGTACCGGATAAAACCAGCGTCGACCAATTGCGTAACGCTGGTTTTTCTTAGGTATCATGAAATAACTTAACATTGATGGTTAAGTATAAAAAAACAGCAAAGTTACTGTCTTTTTTCAACCTGTTCATATTTTATAAAGATCTGGACTTCGGTCGATTTTTAATCACCATTCCCCCACCTTATTTTAAGCATGGAGGGTTTCAGTTCACGGGCTTATTAGAAAATAATCACAAGATAGCCACTATCAAAATTAGCTCATTTTTAATGCGGCTCTAATAATTTTCATCTTTAGGTAATAGGTCAGGACGACTTCGCTGCAATCAAATCCTGCGCACAAGCCCACGCACTCGACCACGCCCACTGGAAGTTATAGCCTCCCAGCCAACCAGTGACGTCCATCACTTCACCGATGAAGTACAGCCCAGGCACTTTGCGCGCTTCCATCGTCCGTGAAGAGAGTTCGTTGGTATCCACGCCGCCGAGCGTCACTTCGGCAGTGCGATAGCCTTCAGTGCCGTTCGGCTGCACACGCCAGTCGGTCAATGTGCTAATCAGTGCCTGTTGGTCACGTACGTTGAGCTGTTTTAGCGACACCTCCGGGATTTGCCCGAGTTGTTGTAACCGTTCAACCAACCGCTTAGGTAGATGAACCGCCAGTGTGTTTTTCAGGCTCTGATTCGGATGTGCGTTACGCTGTTCATTCAGGAAGGTTTCGAGGTCCACATCCGGTAGCAGATTAATGCTGACAAATTCACCCGGTTGCCAGTAGCTGGAAATCTGCAACACTGCCGGTCCAGACAAGCCGCGATGGGTGAAGAGTAAGTTCTCACGGAAAACGGTGCCGTTTTCAGCCGTAATCACGGAAGGTACCGCCACACCCGCCAGCACCTGTAACTCCTCGAGCAACGGTTTATGCAAAGTGAATGGCACCAGACCCGCGCGGGTCGGCAGCACGTTGAGGCCAAATTGTTCGGCAATCTTATAACCAAACGGCGATGCCCCCAGCCCCGGCATTGACAGCCCACCGGTCGCGATGACCAGTTTTTCGCTACCGACGGTCATGCCATTCAGTTCAAGCGTGAAGCCTGTTTCATCCTTCGCCACACTCAGCACTTCGCTTCGCAATCTGAAGGTCACATTGCCCTTCTCGCACTCAGCCACCAGCATGTCGACAATCTGCTGCGCGGATTCATCACAGAAGAGTTGCCCTAACGTTTTCTCGTGCCAGGCAATGCCGTGCTTATTGACCAGATCAATGAAATCCCACTGGGTAAAACGCGCGAGTGCAGACTTACAAAAATGCGGATTCTGGCTCAGATAAGCGCCCGGTTCGACATAAAGGTTGGTAAAGTTGCAGCGCCCACCGCCAGACATGAGGATTTTGCGCCCTGGTTTTTTACCATTATCGATCAGCAGAACCCGGCGTCCTGCCTGACCTGCCAGCGCAGAACAGAACATACCCGCCGCACCAGCGCCTATAATAATGGCATCAAACCTTTCCACGTTGCGCTCCTCTAAGAAAAAACGGGCGTGAATTGTAAAGATTCCTCAGTGGTCGCACCAGCATCAATATTACTAAAAGGAAGTATTTGCCTGAATTATATAAGATAATTATTTTTTGAGTGCAATCTATACAGGAGGCAAATCAAAAAAAGTCTATATTTCACTTTGCCCGCGCCGCGAAAGTCACTGATAATGCGCCGCGTTCATGTCCTCAAAATGGCGTAACGTCCTATGCTACATTTGTTTGCTGGCCTGGATTTGCATACCGGGCTGTTATTATTGCTTGCACTGGCTTTTGTGCTGTTCTACGAAGCCATCAATGGTTTCCATGACACAGCCAACGCCGTGGCAACCGTTATCTATACCCGCGCGATGCGTTCTCAGCTCGCCGTGGTTATGGCAGCGGTGTTCAACTTTTTGGGTGTTTTGCTGGGTGGTCTGAGTGTCGCCTATGCCATTGTGCATATGCTGCCGACGGATCTGCTGCTTAATATGGGATCGTCTCATGGCCTTGCCATGGTGTTCTCTATGTTGCTGGCGGCGATTATCTGGAACCTGGGTACCTGGTACTTTGGTTTACCTGCATCCAGCTCTCATACGCTGATTGGCGCGATCATCGGGATTGGTTTAACCAATGCGTTGATGACCGGGACGTCAGTGGTGGATGCACTCAATATCCCGAAAGTATTAAGTATTTTCGGTTCTCTAATCGTTTCCCCTATTGTCGGCCTGGTGTTTGCTGGCGGTCTGATTTTCTTGCTGCGTCGCTACTGGAGCGGCACCAAGAAACGCGCCCGTATCCACCTGACCCCAGCGGAGCGTGAAAAGAAAGACGGCAAGAAAAAGCCGCCGTTCTGGACGCGTATCGCGCTGATCCTTTCCGCTATCGGTGTGGCGTTTTCTCACGGCGCAAATGATGGTCAGAAAGGCATTGGTCTGGTTATGTTGGTACTGATTGGCGTCGCGCCAGCAGGCTTCGTGGTGAATATGAATGCCACTGGCTACGAAATCACCCGTACCCGTGATGCCATCAACAACGTGGAAGCTTACTTTGAGCAGCACCCTGCGCTGCTGAAACAGGCTACCGGTGCTGATCAGTTAGTACCGGCTCCGGAAGCTGGCGCAACGCAACCTGCGGAGTTCCATTGCCATCCATCGAATACCATTAACGCGCTCAACCGCCTGAAAGGCATGTTGACTACCGATGTGGAAAGCTACGACAAGCTGTCGCTTGATCAACGTAGCCAGATGCGCCGCATTATGCTGTGCGTTTCTGACACTATCGACAAAGTGGTGAAGATGCCTGGCGTGAGTGCAGACGATCAGCGCCTGTTGAAGAAACTGAAGTCCGACATGCTTAGCACCATCGAGTATGCGCCGGTGTGGATCATCATGGCGGTCGCGCTGGCGTTAGGTATCGGTACGATGATTGGCTGGCGTCGTGTGGCAACGACTATCGGTGAGAAAATCGGTAAGAAAGGCATGACCTACGCTCAGGGGATGTCTGCCCAGATGACTGCGGCAGTGTCTATCGGCCTGGCGAGTTATACCGGGATGCCGGTTTCCACTACCCACGTACTCTCCTCTTCTGTCGCGGGGACGATGGTGGTAGATGGCGGCGGCTTACAGCGTAAAACCGTGACCAGTATTCTGATGGCCTGGGTGTTTACCCTTCCGGCTGCGGTACTGCTTTCCGGCGGGCTTTACTGGCTCTCCTTGCAGTTCCTGTAATCGCACGCACCAAAACGAGCGGGTCAGTTGGCCCGCTTCAGATTGTTGACATAGTGCGCTTTGTTCATGCCGGATGCGGCGTGAACGCCTTATCCAGCCTACAAAAACATGCAAATTCAATAGATTGCAGAGATTATGTAGGCCTGATAAGCGTAGCGCATCAGGCAATTTTGCGTTTGTAATCAGTCTCGAGCGGGTCAGTTTGCTGGCCCGCTTTTTTTATGCGTTATTTTTTCTGAAGTGCTTAATGCCAAATCATCAATGCAATCAGACTGACCACCACCAGACCACACAATGCGCTGGTCAGAATAAACTGCCGACGCACCCGCTCACAGCGGCGAATAAACTCATCATCGTGATGATCGCGATAACGTTGGGCATAGATATACCAAACGAGACGCACCTGTTTGTTGGGTTGGCCATGTGAGGTAAAAAAGCCCCCTCCATCAACATATTGATAGAGCAATGGATCGCAGTTACGCAGTACCACTAACAACGCGCGTAGTGATGAGAAATAGCGCGCCATGTTAACAATGCAAACGACACATAAAGCCCAAAATAATGCGACGGTGCTTATCATACCTCCTCCCCGGCGACCTGCCCGCGGAGTTCCACCCCGGGGCTACCGCTCCCGATACGCTGCCAATCAGTTAACACCAGGTCCTGGAGAAACCGCTTTTGTGGTGACCAACATCCGAGCGGCTCTATAGATAGTGTAGGAGATCAGGTTGTTTTTTTTCCAGAAGGTTAACCACTATCAATATATTCATGCCGAAAATTTGTTTATCTAACGGGTAAGCAAGGCGGATTGACGGATCATCCGGGTCGCTATAAGGTAAGGATGGTCTTAACACTGAATCTTTACGGCTGGGTTAGCCCCGCGCACGTAGTTCGCAGGACGCGGGTGACGTAACGGCACAAGAAACGCTAGCTGGCCAGTCATCGACAACTTTATGGAAGGAGTAACACTATGGCTTATAAACACATTCTCATCGCGGTCGATCTCTCCCCGGAAAGCAAAGTTCTGGTAGAGAAAGCAGTCTCTATGGCTCGCCCCTACAATGCGAAAGTTTCTCTGATCCACGTAGATGTAAACTACTCTGACCTATACACCGGGCTTATTGATGTGAATCTGGGTGATATGCAGAAACGCATCTCTGAAGAGACACATCATGCGCTGACCGAGCTTTCCACTAATGCAGGCTACCCAATCACTGAAACCCTGAGCGGCAGCGGCGATCTGGGCCAGGTTCTGGTCGATGCAATCAAGAAATACGATATGGATCTGGTGGTTTGTGGTCACCACCAGGACTTCTGGAGCAAACTAATGTCTTCCGCACGTCAGCTGATCAACACCGTTCACGTTGATATGCTGATTGTTCCGCTGCGCGACGAAGAAGAATAATCTTCCCTCCACGACGTGTGCCTGAACGCCCGCATATGCGGGCGTTTTGCTTTTTGGCGCGCCTTGTTACCTGATGCAGCGTATACGCCTTATCTGGCCTACGATCTGCGTACGCAATCAAAATCCCCAGCCAATACAACATTTAACACCATCATATTTTCCATCATTAGTGTGATCAGCTGGTTATTTTCTGTTGTAATAGTGTATTAATCTATTCACCGCATCAATATTAAGAATCTCTGACAGATGTAAACTTTTTCGCGCGTTATCCCTTACGCGTTCATACTTTTCAGGATGGTATTGGAAGGTTAATAAATATGAATACAACAACACCCATGGGGATGCTGCAGCAACCTCGCCCATTTTTCATGATCTTTTTTGTCGAGTTATGGGAGCGATTCGGCTACTACGGCGTGCAGGGCGTACTGGCGGTTTTCTTCGTTAAACAGCTTGGATTCTCGCAAGAACAGGCTTTTGTCACCTTTGGTGCGTTTGCTGCGCTGGTCTATGGCCTCATCTCCATTGGCGGCTATGTCGGCGACCACCTACTGGGGACCAAACGCACCATTGTTCTTGGAGCGCTTGTGCTGGCGATTGGCTACTTCATGACCGGGATGTCGCTACTTAAGCCTGACCTGATTTTCATCGCCCTGGGCACTATCGCTGTCGGTAACGGCCTGTTTAAAGCTAACCCCGCCAGCTTGCTTTCGAAGTGCTATCCGCCGAAAGATCCACGGCTTGATGGCGCATTCACCCTGTTCTATATGTCGATCAATATCGGCTCGTTGATAGCGTTATCGTTGGCCCCTGTGATCGCTGATAGATTCGGCTATTCAGTCACCTACAACCTGTGCGGTGCGGGATTAATTATCGCGCTATTGGTTTACATCGCCTGTCGCGGAATGGTGAAAGACATTGGTTCTGAACCCGACTTCAAGCCGATGAGCTTCAGCAAACTGTTGTACGTGTTACTTGGCAGCGTGGTGATGATCTTCGTCTGTGCATGGCTGATGCACAACGTAGAAGTCGCCAATCTAGTGCTGATTGTTCTCTCCATCGTCGTCACCATCATCTTCTTTCGTCAGGCATTCAAGCTGGATAAAACCGGGCGTAATAAAATGTTTGTCGCCTTTGTTCTGATGCTCGAAGCGGTGGTGTTTTACATTCTCTACGCCCAGATGCCAACGTCGCTGAACTTCTTTGCCATCAACAACGTGCATCATGAAATTCTCGGCTTTTCCATCAACCCGGTCAGCTTCCAGGCGCTTAACCCGTTCTGGGTGGTACTCGCCAGCCCAATACTGGCAGGTATCTACACGCATTTGGGTAACAAAGGCAAAGACCTCTCGATGCCGATGAAATTTACTCTCGGTATGTTTATGTGCTCGCTGGGCTTTTTGACGGCTGCAGCTGCGGGAATGTGGTTTGCTGATGCACAAGGACTGACATCGCCGTGGTTTATCGTGCTGGTTTACTTGTTCCAGAGCCTGGGTGAACTGTTTATTAGCGCCCTTGGCCTGGCGATGATTGCTGCCCTGGTGCCGCAGCATTTGATGGGCTTTATTCTCGGGATGTGGTTCCTGACGCAAGCTGCCGCGTTCTTGCTTGGCGGCTATGTGGCAACATTTACCGCAGTACCAGACAACATTACCGATCCGCTTGAGACGTTGCCCGTCTATACCAGCGTGTTTGGTAAGATTGGCCTGGTTACGCTGGGCGTTGCGGTGGTGATGCTGCTGATGGTGCCGTGGCTGAAACGAATGATTGCGACGCCCGAAAGCCATTAATTATTCTTGCAGAAAGCAGGGTAGCGATAACGCTACCCTGCTTTACTTTTACACCGGCGTTCCGGCATAAATATCAAAGCGATGCCCTTTGGTGACAACCGCGTTTGGCGTGGCGACATTCGCCAGCGGCGGCGCGTAGTCCGGGCGCTTTACCACCACGCGTTTGGTCGCCAGCAAGCGTGCAGGCTCCAGCAATCCATCAGCGTCGAGATCCGGCCCCACCAGCGACTGGAACACGCGCATCTCTTTTTTCACCAGCGCGCTTTTCTGCTTATGCGGGAACATCGGGTCGAGATAGACCACCTGCGGGCGGGGAGTAATATCGGTTAGCGCCGTCAGGCTGGAGGCGTGGATTAACTGTAAACGCTCCTGCAACCAGCCGCCGATTTCCGCATCCGCATAACCACGCGCCAGGCCGTCGTCGAGCAATGCAGCAACCACCGGATTACGCTCCAGCATCCGCACGCGGCAGCCGACTGAAGCCAGCACAAAGGCATCGCGACCTAAACCTGCGGTAGCGTCTACTACGTCCGGCAAATAATCGCCTTTAATGCCTACCGCTTTCGCCACCGCCTCACCGCGACCACCGCCGAATTTGCGTCGGTGCGCCATCGCTCCGCCAACAAAATCAACAAAGATGCCACCAAGTTTTGGCTCATCACGCTTGCGCAGTTCCAGATGCTCCGGTGTTAACACCAGCGCCATCAGGTTGTCTTCATCATGTTCCAGCCCCCAGCGAGCCGCCAGAACAGATAAGGCACCGTCTCCGGTGCCTGTTTCATCAATTAAGCAGATTTTCACTGAATGATCAGCCCTTAATGCCGTAATGCTCCAGCATCGCATCCAGTTGCGGTTCACGACCACGGAAGCGTTTGAACAGATCCATCGGCTCTTCTGAACCGCCACGGCTCAGAATGTTGTCGAGGAACGACTGTCCGGTTTCACGGTTGAAAATGCCCTCTTCCTCAAAACGCGAGAAGGCATCTGCTGCCAGCACATCGGCCCACAGGTAGCTGTAGTAACCTGCAGCATAACCACCGGCGAAAATATGGCTGAAAGCGTGCGGGAAACGGCCCCATGACGGAGACGGTACCACGGCAACCAGTTTCTTGATTTCTGCCAGAGTTTCGAGGATTTTCGCCCCCTGATCCGGACGGAATTCTGCATGTAGACGGAAATCGAACAGGCCGAACTCCAGCTGACGCAGAATAAACAGCGCCGCCTGGTAGTTCTTCGCCGCCAGCATTTTATCCAGCAGTTCTTTCGGCAGCGGTTCGCCAGTCTCATAGTGACCGGAGATAAACGCCAGCGCCTCCGGCTCCCAGCACCAGTTTTCCATAAACTGGCTCGGCAGTTCGACCGCATCCCACGGCACCCCGCTGATCCCGGATACACCGGCGGTTTCAATGCGGGTCAGCATATGGTGCAGACCATGACCGAACTCGTGGAACAGCGTGATTACTTCGTCATGCGTAAACAGCGCCGGTTTACCATTCACCGGGCGGTTGAAGTTACAGGTCAGATACGCGACCGGTTTTTGCAGCGAACCGTCGGCTTTACGCATCTGGCCTACGCAGTCATCCATCCACGCCCCGCCGCGTTTGTTTTCACGGGCATACAGGTCGAGGTAGAAGCTGCCGCGCAGTTCGTTGTTCTCGTCATACAGTTCGAAGAAACGGACATCCGGGTGCCAGACATCAACATCTTTGCGCTCTTTGGCTGTGATGCCGTAAATACGTTTCACCACTTCAAACAAGCCGTTAACCGCTTTGTTTTCCGGGAAGTACGGACGCAGTTGTTCGTCGCTGATGCTGTAGAGGTGCTGTTTCTGTTTTTCGCTGTAGTACGCAATATCCCACGGCTGCAACTCATCGACGCCAAATTCGGCTTTGGCGAAGGTGCGCAGCTGTGCCAGCTCTTTTTCACCCTGCGGACGGGCGCGTTTTGCCAGATCGGTTAAGAAATCAAGCACCTGCTGCGGGTTTTCTGCCATTTTAGTGGCAAGGGATTTAAAGGCGTAGTTTTCAAAGCCCAGCAGTTGCGCCAGTTCGTGACGCAGCGCGAGGATCTCTTCCATCACCTTGCTGTTATCCCACTTACCGGCGTTCGGGCCTTGATCGGAAGCGCGAGTGCTGTAAGCGCGATACATCTCTTCACGCAAGGCCTGGTTGTCGCAGTAGGTCATTACCGGCAAATAGCTTGGGATATCCAGCGTCAGCAAGTAGCCCTCCAGTTCTTTCGCTTCGGCCTGGGCTTTTGCCGCTGCCAGCGCGCTTTCTGGCATACCCGCCAGTTCCGCTTCGTCGGTAACGAGTTTGGTCCAGCCCATCGTCGCATCAAGGACGTTGTTGCTGTACTGGTTGCCCAGTTCGGAAAGACGGGTAGCAATTTCGCCGTAGCGTTGCTGTTTCTCTTTCGGCAGACCGATGCCAGAGAGTTCAAAATCACGCAGGGCGTTATCAACCGCTTTCTTCTGCGCCGTATTCAGCGTGGCGTAATGATCGCCATCGCGCAGATCGCGGTACGCTTTATACAGCCCTTCATGTTGCCCTACCCAGGTGCTGTATTCTGACAGCAGCGGCAGGGTTTGTTCGTAGGCTTCACGCAGTTCCGGGCTATTTTTCACCGAGTTCAGGTGGCTGACCGGGGAGAAGATACGCCCCAACACATCGTCCACTTCCGCCAGCGGCTGGCAGAGATTTTCCCAGGTGTACGGTGCCCCTTGCGCTACTACGCGCTCCACATTTTCGCGGCAGTCATTCAATGCCTTCGTCACGGCTGGAACGACATGTTCCGGGAGAATTTTAGAAAACGGAGGCAATTCAAAGGGAGTCAGTAACGGATTCGTCATTAGCGCAGTCCTGGTTAAAGAGGTTAAGGAAGCGCTCAACAGGCGCTTTACATAATGTGTGTAGCATGGGGTTAAGTGTAGTGAATTTCAATGAGAAACGTTACGCTTTCGCGGCGACGGCCTCTTTTCGGTATACTGTCCTGATAGGCTTTTGTGCGCCCCGAATACGGGCCGATTTTTACTTACCGGAACACCTTTACCCATGCTCAGTTATCGCCACAGCTTTCACGCTGGCAACCACGCCGACGTTCTTAAACATACCGTTCAGAGCCTGATCATCGAGTCACTGAAAGAGAAAGATAAACCGTTTCTCTATCTGGATACCCACGCGGGTGCGGGACGTTATCAGTTAGGCAGTGAACATGCCGAGCGTACCGGCGAATATCTCGAAGGTATCGCCCGTATCTGGCAGCAGGACGATCTGCCTGCGGAGCTGGAACCGTACATCAGCGTGGTGGAACATTTTAACCGTAGCGGGCAGTTACGTTACTACCCAGGTTCGCCGTTGATTGCTCGCCAGCTACTGCGCGAGCAGGACAGTCTGCAACTGACCGAGCTGCACCCGAGCGATTACCCGTTGCTGCGTGCTGAATTTCAGAAAGACAGCCGTGCGCGCGTGGAAAAAGCCGACGGTTTCCAGCAGCTTAAAGCCAAGCTGCCGCCGGTTTCTCGCCGTGGTTTAATCCTTATCGACCCGCCGTATGAAATGAAAACCGACTATCAGGCGGTGGTCAGCGGCATTAACGAGGGGTATAAACGTTTTGCCACAGGCGTCTACGCGCTGTGGTATCCAGTGGTGCTGCGTCAGCAAATCAAGCGCATGATCCACGATCTGGAAGCGACCGGTATTCGCAAGATTATGCAAATTGAACTGGCGGTACTGCCAGACAGCGATCGCCGTGGCATGACCGCTTCCGGCATGATTGTGATTAACCCGCCGTGGAAGCTGGAACAGCAGATGAATAACGTGTTGCCGTGGTTGCACAGCAAACTGGTTCCGGCTGGCACCGGGCATGCCACCGTAAGCTGGATCGTGCCAGAGTAATTGCAGCCATCGCTGGCACCTATTACGTCTCGCGCTACAATCGCGGTAATCAACGATAAGGACAATATGTCATGACTAAACACTATGATTACATCGCCATCGGCGGCGGCAGCGGCGGTATCGCCTCCATCAACCGCGCGGCTATGTACGGTCAGAAATGCGCGCTGATTGAAGCCAAAGAACTGGGCGGCACCTGCGTGAATGTTGGCTGCGTGCCGAAAAAAGTGATGTGGCACGCGGCGCAAATCCGTGAAGCGATCCACATGTACGGCCCGGATTATGGTTTCGATACCACCATCAATAAGTTCAACTGGGAAACGTTGATCGCCAGCCGTACCGCCTATATCGACCGTATTCATACCTCCTATGAAAACGTGCTCGGTAAAAATAACGTTGATGTAATCAAAGGCTTTGCCCGCTTCGTTGATGCCAAAACCATTGAAGTAAACGGCGAAACCATCACGGCCGATCATATCCTGATCGCCACCGGCGGTCGCCCGAGCCACCCGGATATTCCGGGCGTGGAATACGGTATTGATTCCGATGGCTTCTTCGCCCTTCCTGCTTTGCCAGAGCGTGTAGCGGTTGTTGGCGCGGGTTACATCGCCGTTGAACTGGCGGGTGTGATTAACGGCCTCGGCGCAAAGACGCATCTGTTTGTTCGTAAACATGCGCCGCTGCGCAGCTTCGACCCGATGATCTCTGAAACGCTGGTCGAAGTGATGAACGCCGAAGGTCCGCAGTTGCACACCAACGCCATCCCGAAAGCGGTCGTGAAAAATGCTGATGGCAGCCTGACGCTGGAGCTGGAAGATGGTCGCAGTGAAACGGTGGATTGCCTGATTTGGGCGATTGGTCGTGAGCCTGCCAATGACAACATTAACCTCGAAGCCGCTGGCGTAAAAACCAACGAAAAAGGCTATATCGTCGTCGATAAATATCAAAATACCAGCGTTGAAGGTATTTACGCGGTGGGCGATAACACGGGCGCAGTGGAACTGACACCGGTGGCAGTTGCAGCAGGCCGCCGCCTCTCTGAACGCCTGTTTAATAACAAGCCGGATGAGCATCTGGATTACAGCAACATTCCGACCGTGGTCTTCAGCCATCCGCCGATTGGTACTGTTGGTTTAACGGAACCGCAGGCGCGCGAGCAATACGGCGACGATCAGGTGAAAGTGTATAAATCCTCTTTCACCGCGATGTATACCGCCGTCACCACTCACCGCCAGCCGTGCCGCATGAAACTGGTGTGCGTTGGACCGGAAGAGAAGATTGTCGGTATTCACGGCATTGGCTTTGGTATGGATGAAATGTTGCAGGGCTTCGCAGTGGCGCTGAAGATGGGCGCAACCAAAAAAGACTTCGACAATACCGTCGCCATTCACCCAACGGCGGCAGAAGAGTTCGTTACCATGCGTTAAATGTTAAAGGGCAAAGAGTGGTGTGCTCTTTGCCCTTAGTTACGTTTCCGCTATCAGTTCAGAAGCTGAAGCAGGAAGCGGATCAGTTCCAGCAGCGCAATTAACGCCCCAAGAACGATGATTGCTTTATCAATCACCCGTTTTCTCCATGCGATGGAGTGAGAATGCATCCGCTTACTCATCCACTGCCTGTCACGGCGCATGCCTCATTGTTAGATGTGGGCAATCTCACTCCGGCCAGAGCATCAGTTAACGGCACCACCCGTACCACTGTTCAGGTCTTTGAAAGCGTTTATGCGCATTACCAGAGTGAAAATGCCTCAGAGCCAACTGGATAATCATACAGTACTTGCGGGTTATAAAACCAGCATGTCCTTGCAATGGTTTCAGTATGGTATTAGCATTGATGTGTTAGATGATGGCTATCTCACTCCAGCCAGAGCCACCAACTCTGGGCTGAAGAGTAAAAAAACCGACGCGAAGTCGGTTTTTTTACGTCCGGATTCGGACAAGGCTTGGTACGGCAGCGACCCGATGAAAGTATATCAATCCTCTTTCACCACCATGTATAGCAAACTGTCCCTTCGCCAGCTGAAGAAATCGCTAACGCTTGCAATGTTAGCCACTGGCTAATAGTATTGAACCGTTAGATGTGGGCATTCTCACTCCAGCCAGAGCCACCAACTCTGGCTGAAGAGTAAAAAACCGACGCAAAGTCGGTTTTTTTACATCCTGATTCAGACTTCCTTTCAAATGAACACCCAACGCTTAATTCACACCTATACCTTTCTCTACACTTACATATTCGTTAAGTCATATATGTTTTTGACTTATCCGCTTCGAAGAGAGACACTAAGTGCAACAATCAGGAGCGTAATATGTCATTTCTGTTACCCATCCAACTCTTCAAAATTCTTGCCGATGAAACCCGTCTGGGCATCGTTTTACTGCTCAGCGAACTGGGTGAGTTATGCGTCTGCGATCTCTGCACTGCCCTCGATCAGTCGCAGCCCAAGATCTCCCGCCATCTGGCATTACTGCGTGAAAGTGGGCTATTGCTGGACCGCAAGCAAGGAAAGTGGGTTCATTACCGTTTATCGCCGCATATTCCAGCATGGGCGGCGAAAATTATTGAGCAGGCCTGGCGATGCGAACAGGAAAAGATTCAGGTGATTGTCCGTAACCTCGCCAGACAAAATTGTTCCGCAGACAGTAAGAATATTTGTAGTTAAAAAATTTATCTAAACACATATGAATATTCGAATGTGTTTTATCCAGGAGGCATGATGTTACTGGCGGGCGCTATCTTTGTCCTGACCATCGTATTGGTTATCTGGCAGCCGAAAGGTTTAGGCATCGGCTGGAGTGCGACACTGGGCGCCGTACTGGCGTTAGTTACTGGCGTGGTCCATCCGGGCGATATTCCGGTGGTGTGGAATATCGTCTGGAACGCGACGGCTGCGTTTATAGCCGTCATTATCATCAGCTTGCTGCTGGATGAGTCCGGCTTTTTTGAATGGGCGGCGCTGCACGTCTCACGCTGGGGCAATGGGCGCGGTCGCTTGCTGTTTACCTGGATTGTCCTGCTCGGTGCTACCGTTGCGGCCCTGTTTGCCAATGATGGCGCGGCGCTTATTTTGACGCCGATTGTCATCGCCATGCTGCTGGCTTTAGGGTTCAGCAAAGGCACTACGCTGGCGTTTGTTATGGCGGCCGGATTCATTGCCGATACCGCCAGCCTGCCGCTTATTGTCTCCAATCTGGTGAATATCGTTTCGGCAGATTTCTTTGACCTCGGCTTTCGCGAATACGCATCGGTGATGGTGCCAGTGGATATCGCTGCAATACTGGCTACCCTGGTGATGTTGCATCTCTATTTCCGCAAAGATATTCCGCAGAACTACGACATGGCGCTGCTTAAATCTCCCGTAGAAGCGGTTAAAGATCCTGCCACCTTCAAAACTGGCTGGGTTGTTTTACTGCTTCTGCTGGTGGGATTTTTCGTCCTGGAACCGCTCGGCATTCCGGTAAGCGCCATTGCGGCAGTGGGCGCGCTGATATTATTTGCCGTCGCTAAACGCGGTCATGCGATTAATACGGGTAAAGTGCTGCGCGGTGCCCCCTGGCAGATTGTCATCTTCTCGCTCGGCATGTATCTGGTGGTTTACGGCCTGCGCAATGCCGGACTAACGGAATATCTTTCTGGCGTACTCAACGTGCTGGCGGATCACGGCCTGTGGGCCGCGACGCTCGGTACCGGATTCCTCACTGCGTTCCTCTCTTCTATTATGAACAATATGCCGACGGTACTGGTTGGCGCGTTGTCCATTGATGGCAGCACGGCGTCTGGTGTCATAAAAGAAGCGATGGTTTATGCCAACGTGATTGGCTGCGATTTGGGGCCGAAAATTACACCGATTGGTAGCCTGGCAACGCTACTCTGGCTGCACGTACTTTCGCAGAAGAATATGACTATCAGCTGGGGATATTACTTCCGTACAGGGATTATCATGACCCTGCCGGTGCTGTTTGTGACGCTTACCGCGCTGGCGCTTCGTCTCTCTTTCACATCGTAATGAGATACTGATATGAGCAACATTACTATTTATCACAACCCGGCCTGCGGCACGTCGCGTAATACGCTGGAGATGATCCGCAACAGCGGTACAGAACCGACCATTATCTATTATCTGGAAACACCGCCAACGCGCGATGAACTGGTCAAGCTCATTGCCGATATGGGGATTTCCGTTCGTGCGCTGTTGCGTAAAAACGTTGAGCCGTATGAGGAACTGGGCCTTGCAGAAGATAAATTTACTGACGATCGGTTAATCGACTTTATGCTTCAGCACCCGATTCTGATTAATCGCCCGATTGTAGTGACGTCGCTGGGAACTCGCCTGTGCCGCCCTTCAGAAATCGTGCTGGAAATTCTGCCAGATGCGCAACAAGGCGCGTTCACCAAGGAAGATGGCGAGAAAGTGGTTGATGAAGCGGGTAAGCGCCTGAAATAAAGCGGCGATATCCACTGCCGATAGTTGGTAAAGTGCGCTTCGTTTATGTCGGATGCGACGCTAACGCGTCTTATCCGACCTACAAAACCGTGCAAATTCAATATATGGCATGAAATCTGTAGAGCGTAGCGTATCAGGCAATTTTGCTATTTACGCAGCACTCCTCGCGTAAGAATTCAATTATCGCTTCCAGCATTGCGTATTGCGAAACACACATCAGCGTTCGACTCTCACGGTTTTGTTTGACCAGTCCTACCGATACCAGTGCTGAAATATGGTGACTGAGTGTAGAGCCGGGTATCCCAAGCTGCTTTTGCAACTCACCGACCGGCAAACCTTGTTCCCCCGCTTTGACCAGATGCTTAAATATGAACAAACGGGTCGGATGACCTAACTCTTTCAGTGCCTTAGCGACCTCTTCCAATTGCATGTGCCACCCCCTCTGTCTGGTTGATATTTCGATAATACCAGAAATATCTTGATCTGAATTTCATTTCGATTATTCTGGAAATATAGTTTTATTCAATGAGGTTACTTATGAGTAGTTGGCTTGCGATGCTGCAAGATGCCGCAGAGATGTTTGTGTTTCTCGCCGTCGAGCTTTCTTTGCTGTTTATGGTGATTAGTGCCGGTGTCAGCCTGATAAGACAAAAGGTGCCAGACCATAAAATCCAGCAGATGATGGGGGCCAGAAAAGGGAGAGGCTATCTCCTGGCTGCTCTGTTGGGAGCCGTTACCCCGTTCTGTAGTTGCTCGACAATACCCATGCTACGTGGATTGTTGTCAGCGAAAGCCGGGTTTGGTCCGACTCTCACTTTTTTATTTGTTTCCCCATTACTTAATCCCATTATCGTCGGGTTAATGTGGGTGACCTTTGGCTGGAAAGTTACCTTGTTGTACGCGATTATCGCCGCCGGCGTCTCCGTACTTGCCAGTATTATCCTGGATTCCCTGGGATTTGAACGTCATATCATTGCCAGTAAAAGCTCATCAGCAAATTGTTGTGCTCCAGCCAAAACTTCGCCGGGGACGACATATACGCCAATAAAAGTGAGTTGCTGTAGTCCAGCGGCTAAAGCCATTGAGAAACCTGTAGTAAACTGTTGCAGTACCAAAGCTGTGGTAAGTATTAATCCCATAAAACTAGCCACCAAAGATGCGTTGCAACAGTTTAAAGATGTACTGCCATATCTTTTGTTAGGGGTATTAATAGGCTCTTTTATTTATGGCTTTATTCCCTCAGAGTGGATTGCCGCTCATGCAGGGGCAGAT
Source organism: Escherichia sp. 94.0001 (assembly GCF_013369155.2). Lineage (NCBI taxonomy): Bacteria > Pseudomonadati > Pseudomonadota > Gammaproteobacteria > Enterobacterales > Enterobacteriaceae > Escherichia > Escherichia sp. 94.0001. Next base: position 18,791 of record NZ_JABWMS020000038.1, read on the forward strand.
AATCCCTTCGCCATCCCATTGAGCGCCGTTGTCGGAATCCCGCTGTATATCCGGGCAGAGGCGGTTATCCCTCTGGCATCTGTTCTGATGACAAAAGGAATGGGTCTGGGAGCATTAATGGCATTAATCATCGGCAGTGCCGGAGCAAGCCTGACGGAAGTGATATTACTTAAATCAATGTTCAGAATACCGATGATAGTTGCATTCCTGACGGTTATCTTAGGTATGGCTATCTTGATGGGCTATTTGACTCAAATGCTATTTTAAATAGATGCCAGCAGTAAACTATAAGGAGCATTGTGAGTGCCTTATCCTTCTGAGTAGAAAATCATAGATAGGATAATCCTTAAAAATCACAAATAACTTAACTAATGCTTTGAGAATGATGACGGATCCGTCAGTAAGTCATCAATCGACAATCACCACGCAATCATGCTTCTCTGACATTTTATCGGAGAAGCAATGCCTCTTTGTCTCAGTGCTATCCCCCCTTTTAAAGGGCAGATTTCAGTCGCCAATACAACACATTTTTAAATACACTTTAACCTGGTTCATTATTACACATCTAAAACATCACAAAAATATCACTTCACACACTATCGGAGAACATCATAACTTTTTAAAATGAGCGCTTTTTGATAGTTGTTAATGTTTTCCTTTACGATACTATCACTGCCCTTTTTTATACACAAATATTACCGGGTGGAAATGAAAGGGAAGTTAAAGGTAATTATATCAGGAAGATATGACGCATTGTGTTTATTTCCGCGTAGAAGAAAATCCATTCCTGCTCTAATTCTCCGATTTGCAAAAATTTAGCGAAATAGATGAACAATAAGGAATGTTATGTCAATTGACTTTACCCCAGGTATGATAAATACATATCACGGCGATATTTATAACCGCACAACAGATACCGACAATATTAAAACACTAAACACACCGATGTGGCCTTGTGATAATCAGGAAGAACAGCAACCAATTAATTTTTCATTGTCTGAAGAAGGATATAACGCTGAACAATTTGATTTAGCGCAACAACAACTCCAACAAATTAATGCGTGCCACACGAACACCACATATACAAATGCAGACTACTCAAAAGTTGTGGCTCAACTTGTAAAACTTATTAATAACATTGAAACGATAAGTTCGACACCACTTACGCAACAGACACAATCAATACTTAATCAGATTAATAACATTAGATACGAAAAGAATAAAAACTCTGAATCTAAAATCATTGTTGTCTTTAATCCTAAGCCCAATAAGCCAATCATAACTAAAATTCTCGTAGAAGAGGGAATACCAGTAAGATTCAGTGTCCAAACCGTTTCTTCCCAAAATAAAAATTTTTCTGGGCAACGAACTGATTTACCAACTGATATAAAAGATATTCAACGCTTGTACCAAAAAATGACAAGGTTGTATATTGAGCACAGTAAAAATGAAAACAGGATGAAAGTCTTTGCTGGAACCAACTTTATTGATTTCAATATGACAGGACAGGACCTGTCCGGGTTCGTTCTAACCTTGTCAAGGTTTTATTTCGAAGATCTACTTAATGTAAACTTCACTGACGCAAATTTATTTGATACTATTTTTTCACATAAGGAAAACCCTATCACAAAATTACATAAAGATGAACAATATGTTGACAAACAAATCAATGGTTTATTTTCAACATTATTAACCATTAATGACAACTCTTTAAGAGCAAAAGCGGAAATTGCTTCGACAATAATAGAATTATTAGAAACCAGGGTAAACAATCTTTCATACAACGACATAATAAAATATCAGAAAGAATTCCAAAAAGAATGTTACAAGCAAGTTAAATATTTTACAACACCCTCTCGATACAATAGAATTAAAAAATGGGCACAAATGTCTGAATATCAATTCGAAATATTTCAACACGATACGTTTCATCCTAAAAAAATGTCATACGCACCTTATTTAAAGAGATCGCTACCTGATGAAAAAACTATAAATTATGGGGTGGAAATAGAAATACCAACTGGCAAAAGAATTCGCTTATCAAATCATTACCAGAATATAATCCCATAATATTGAACATTAGCGCTTTATAAGCATTGAATAAAAATAGATTTTATGTACCTTTAAAAAAAGGCTATTTTATGGGGCGATGGATACTCATGTCACGCCCCAAAATTAACAGAATTAAACTAAACAGAAGGGATATAAACATCAGACAGGTTTACGTTACTATCAGGCATATCGCCTCAGAATCAGATGAAAACTATAAAGAAATATCTATTATGGTTTTAATATTTGTTGATAAGGATAGTAACATGAACATGACAAAAGGTGCACTCATCCTCAGCCTTTCATTTTTGCTTGCCGCATGTAGTTCAATTCCGCAAAATATCAAAGGCAATAACCAACCTGATATTCAAAAAAGTTTTGTTGCTGTTCATAACCAGCCGGGGTTATATGTTGGTCAACAAGCGCGCTTTGGCGGGAAGGTTATCAACGTTATCAATGGCAAAACGGATACGTTGTTAGAAATCGCTGTATTACCGTTGGATAGCTATGCGAAGCCTGATATTGAAGCCAACTATCAGGGCCGACTGCTCGCCAGACAAAGCGGCTTCCTTGATCCAGTGAACTATCGTAATCACTTTGTTACCATCCTCGGTACCATTCAGGGTGAACAACCTGGCTTTATCAATAAAGTCCCGTATAACTTCCTGGAAGTGAATATGCAGGGCATCCAGGTGTGGCATTTGAGAGAAGTGGTTAATACCACCTATAACCTGTGGGATTACGGCTATGGTGCATTCTGGCCGGAACCGGGCTGGGGCGCGCCTTACTACACCAATGCGGTGAGTCAAGTAACACCTGAGCTGGTCAAATAACACCACCGAGAGATGCAGATGCTTTCTCAGCATCTGCATCATGCATTACATCAAATTAATACACAGCCAGCTAACTATTATTATTATAAGCCCTGTCCTGTTAATTACCTTTGGCAAACTGATTATAAAGTTAATGTCCGCACCAGGAGTCGGTTATGTTTCTTATAATTACCAGGGATACGATGTTCTTCACTGCGATGAAAAACATTCTGAGCAAAGGTAATGTCGTTCATATACAGAATGAAGAAGAGATCGACGTAATGTTGCATCAGCATGCCTTCGTCATTATTGATACATTAATGAATAATGTATTTCATTCTAATTTGCTCACTCAGATTGAACGATTAAAACCTGTCCATGTGATTATTTTCTCTCCCTTTAATATTAAACGCTGCCTGGGGAAAGTACCGGTGACCTTTGTTCCGCGAACTATCACCATCATCGACTTTGTCGCACTCATCAATGGCAGTTACTGCTCTGTGCCTGAAGCGGATGTGTCCCTTTCGCGCAAGCAGCATCAGGTTCTGAGCTGCATTGCGAATCAAATGACAACGGAAGATATTCTGGAGAAACTGAAAATATCGCTAAAAACGTTCTACTGCCATAAACACAATATCATGATGATCCTCAATCTTAAGCGGATCAATGAGTTGGTACGCCATCAGCATATTGATTATCTGGTGTGATCGATTGATTAATATAAAGAGGCCCAGCAATAAATAGCCAGACCTCCCTTTAATTATACGTTATGCAGTAACGCCTTCCGGTATCAGCGAAGCAATTTGCTTACGCCATTGCGCTTGCTCCTGTTCGCCTTCTGTACGTTGACCATAAAGTTGCGCTATCTGCGTACCATCATGGGCAAACAATTCCAGACTGGTCACATAACCGTCACTAGCAGGTTTACGGGTTACCCAGGTTTCAGCAATGCTCTCTTCTAATAGATGAAGAGTAAACGTCGGGTTAAAAATATTCAGCCAACCTTTCATTGGCACCACTTTTTCTACCACGCCAGTGAAAATCTGTACGCAGCCACGGTTGCCAACAAACACCATGATTTCATTGCCATCCTGCTGTGCAGATTCAAGAATTTGCGCCAACGCACTGTTGGATACTTTGCAGGCCAAATCGTCTGCCACCAGATTGAACGCCTGTTGGCGCGTCAGGTTGTGGCGCTTGAGCAACGTAAAAAACTGATGAACGTCGGTCATCGCCCGCCACTCTTGCTCGACCACACTGGCATCGGCTCGCTTTTGAACAACTGGCGCATCAACGGCTTTTAACTCAAGCGGCGTATTCTCATCGGTGATAAACCGTGCCAGAAGCTCACTCCATGCCGCCATATCGGTATTGTCGGTGGCATAAACTTTTAGTAATGCATCGCCCTGATGATCAAAGAACTGAATACTCTGGCGTTCGCCACGAGTCGTATTTTCTTTGATGTGGAAAACACTGGCCCATTGATTAAGAAACAGACGCAAATCCAGCGCGCGCGGATTGAGGATCAATCCGGCATGTCCGTTTAAATGCTGGTTTGTGAACGCACCAACTTGCTCATGGACTGCATATTCATTACGACAAATACATTTGGTCTCGCCAACACTTTCGAGCGCCGCCAGAATGTCACGGATATCGCCGCACATCCGCCACGCATCGTGCGTGACGCGCGCAAATGCCAGTTCTGCTTCGCTAATATTCATTAAACCTGCGATGTCACGCGCGTACTTTCCGGGATTTTGTTCTTTTAACTCAAGCCAGCGTGTGTAGTGGTTCATTGTCTCTCTTCCTTCCAGATAAATGCCCCGAAATATCGGGGCAGATGATTACCATTGATAACTCACGAAAATTTTTCCGTTACGACCATCCTGTGGGATGCCTTGCGGCGACCAGTACTCTTTGTCGAAGGCGTTTCCCAATACCAGAGTAGTGGTCATACCTTTGAGCGCCTGCTGCCCTTGATAACTGACGTAGAAATCATTCACACCATAGCCAGGTTGTTTGCTGTAACTGCTGCTGATATGTGTTGAGCGATCGGCAAACGTACCGACCCAACCAACAGAGAAGCCACTGTGAGCGATCGGAATATTCAGGGTGCTGGTAACGGTATCCGGGTTAATACTGGAAATATATTCCCCGGTATCGGTGTCTTTGCCGCGGGTACGGTTATAGGCCACATCAAGGCTAAACAGATCAGTGGTATATTTCGTCATCACATCCCAGCCCCAGATTTTGGCGTTCGGGACGTTATACGACATAGTTGTCGCCGCCGCGAAATCGACAGTCGTGGAGATGTAATCCTTCGCTTTGGTATCAAAGTAGCTGGCTTTAAATTCTAGGGCATCATTGGACAACATCAGGTCATCAAAACGCAGCCCAAAACCGTACTCCTGAGTTTCGTTAGTTTCCGGACGTAAGTTCGGGTTTGGCACCCAATAGTTGGTATAGAAGCGACCAATCGAGAAGTGCTTAGAATCGTTATACATTTCGCCCATCGTCGGGGCGCGGAATGCCTGGGCATATGAGCCAAATAACATCAGCCAGTTGGTCGGGTTGATAGTCATCCCCGCACGAGATGACCATTTGTCGGCATCAACATCTTTGTAGCCGTCGCTGCTACCGCGATAACTGTCATAGCGGGTTCCGCCAAGCAGAGTAATCGGCAGATCGCGTAAGGTGATCTCATCCTGTAGCCAGCCGGAGCTAAAATCGATTTTTGCTTGCGGGAAGCCCGTCGTCGCGCCGCCCGGATGTTGTTCCTGACGATAATACTCACCGCCATATGTCAGTAAGTGAGAAGCGAAACTGTCGGCAAATAGAGTGGAACGGTTCTCCAGCCTGGCTCCTTTTGTTATCTGTTCACGATACTCGCCGGAACTCCCCGTGTTTTGCGCATTAATACGGACTTCCGACCAGTAAATTTTTGCATCTGCATTTAACCAGTCGTTGCCCTGCGGGGCGAGTTTATAAGAAAGCTGCGCATCGCGTTGAATTGTTGAACGATCAACCATCGGGTTGCTGCTATCAGAAGCCTCAACAGTCTGCGGATTTTTTGGTTCACGCGCGTCGTTGTTGTAGTAACGCACTAAACCGCTCAGAGACTGGGCTGAATCAATTTGCCAGGTCCCTTTCGCCAGCATGTTATTAATGGACTCGTCATTCGGCGCGGTTTCACCATTGCTCTGGCGTAAATCACCCCGATCGCGACTGGACCAGGCCACAATACCATCCAGATTTTCAGTTCGCCCAAACGCGCTCGCGCCTAATCCCAGGCTATGGTCCCCCGTGCCACCAGTACCAAAGACACGAAAACCACTACTTTGTCCTTCCTGCAATAAATCTTTTGCATCGACCGTATCGTAGGAGATCACCCCACCCAGCGCGCCACTGCCATACAGTAATGCTGAAGGTCCGCGAACAATCTCAACACGCTTGATCAGCGCCGGATCGAGAAAAGTACCATTCAGATGTCCGGTATCCGTTCCCTGGCGAACACCATCGACAAGAACCAGCACGCCGCGATGATCATAGCCACGCATATTTACATCCTGACCGTTGGTTCGTCCGGTACCATCAAGAGTAATTCCAGGAACATGACGCAGCAGATCGGTGGCTGAAGTAGCCGTTTGATTTTCAGGAGCGGAAGTGTCGATGACGCTGACCATCATAGGCGCTTCGAAGGAACTACGGGCATTCCCCGTTGCCGTAACGATCATGGTTTCAGTAGCAAAAGCAAACGTTGGCAAGGTGGCAGAAACAGCCAAAGCCAACAAACTCAAACGCAACGAGGTAAATTGCGGACGTGACATAGCGATTCTCCATGAGGAAAATAAAAAATGCTGGCTGCCTGGGTTAATACCGGGGTGGCTGGCGAGAAATAAATTTATTTAAAATTCAGAGCGATAATATTCGCCGGGTGAGTTTACAGGCGTTTATATCCCATGAAATTGCCTGGTATCTCGGCAAATACGCAAAAGCACGCCCTCTTTGTCAGGCAAAACGATATGCCCCATCAGGAGTGAAGAGCGCTGTGCGTTATCCCTTGCAAATGCTATGGTTTTGTTATCCATATGGTCGTGTTTTGTTAAGCGCGAACGTGATAATGAGAATTATTATCGATCAATTTTTTATGATCAAGCTTTTTTTAACCGCCATTAACACAATAAACAGGGGGTTATGAAACCTATCCTGCGCCCTGGAAACCACTTTGTTTTTATGGTTATTCCCCCATAACCTCATCACTAAACTTTGTCGTTAACAGTGATAATTTTCTCTTCTCTTTGCTCTGAAAGCCGCGATATCTCTGGGTTCTCAGCTTTTTCCCGCGCTGAAATTTAGTCGGTAACAAGAACGTTAGCTGACGAAGCATCTTGATAAAAATCAAAAATAAATACGCTTGTAACGCCTTGCGTATTGAATCGACGGTTGTATTTCATATATAACTCAAATGATAATCATGATCATTCTCAATTTGATAAGAGTTCTCATATTATGCCAAGGATCATCACCAGGCCGTTTCTTTTTTCCCCACTGACGTTATGTATTTCAGCCGTGGCCTCTGCCGCGAAGACCGCGGTAAAACGAAAAAAATTGTTTACGGCAGTACTGGCTCTTAGCTGGGCTTTTAGCGTAACGGCTGCCGAACGTATCGTGGTCGCAGGAGGATCGCTGACGGAGCTAATCTACGCGATGGGCGCTGGCGAACGCGTGGTTGGTGTCGATGAAACGACATCTTATCCACCAGAAACCGCCAAACTGCCGCATATTGGCTACTGGAAACAACTCAGCAGCGAAGGCATTTTGTCACTTCGCCCGGATAGCGTAATTACCTGGCAGGATGCCGGGCCACAAATTGTGCTCGACCAACTACGAGCGCAGAAAGTCAACGTCGTCACCCTGCCGCGTGTGCCTGCCACCCTTGAGCAGATGTACGCCAACATTCGCCAACTGGCAAAAACGCTACAGGTTCCTGAACAAGGCGAGGCGCTGGTGACACAGATCAACCAACGCCTGGAGCGAGTACAGCAAAACGTGGCGGCCAAAAAAGCCCCGGTTAAAGCCATGTTTGTTCTCTCCGCAGGCGGAAGTGCGCCACAGGTTGCCGGTAAAGGCAGCGTCGCGGACGCCATTCTTTCGCTTGCCGGAGCAGAAAACGTCGCAACCCACCAGCAGTACAAAAGCTACAGTGCAGAATCACTGATTGCGGCTAATCCAGAAGTGATTGTCGTAACCTCACAAATGGTCGATGGCGATATTAATCGGCTACGTTCTATTGCCGGAATTACCCACACTGCCGCATGGAAAAACCAGCGCATTATCACCGTTGATCAAAACCTGATTCTGGGAATGGGTCCGCGTATTGCTGATGTCGTTGAGTCTTTACACCAGCAGCTTTGGCCGCAATAAATGGATTTAAATCAGACGAATGAACGCAAATAACACCCTGGATCTCACGCCACATTTTGCTTTAGACGGTGATCAGCCATTTAAAGACAGGCGCGCCATGATGCCGTTTTGTGGGGCCATTCCAGTTGCCAAAGAGCAACTGGCACAGACCTGGCAAGAGATGCTCAATCAAACGGTATCACCACGTAAGCGACTGGTTTATCTACACATTCCTTTTTGTGCAACACACTGCACGTTTTGTGGTTTTTATCAGAACCGTTTTAATGAAGATGCGTGTGCTCATTATACCGACGCCCTGATTCGTGAAATAGAAATGGAAGCGGACAGCGTATTGCATCAGTCTGCCCCCATCCACGCGGTCTATTTCGGTGGCGGCACGCCTTCCGCGCTTTCGGCACACGATTTGGCCAGAATTATCACCACATTACGAGAAAAGCTGCCACTGGCCCCTGATTGTGAAATCACTATCGAAGGCCGGGTACTGAATTTTGACGCTGAGCGAATCGATGCTTGCCTTGATGCAGGAGCAAACCGCTTCTCAATTGGTATTCAGTCGTTTAACAGCAAAATCCGTAAGAAAATGGCCCGCACCTCGGATGGCCCAACCGCCATTGCGTTTATGGAAAGCCTGGTCAAACGCGACCGTGCTGCGGTGGTCTGTGACCTTCTGTTTGGCCTGCCGGGTCAGGATGCGCAAACCTGGGGAGAAGATCTGACTATTGCCCGCGATATCGGTCTCGACGGCGTCGATCTCTATGCGCTCAATGTCCTGCCCAATACACCGCTGGGCAAAGCCGTGGAAAATGGGCGTACTACCGTGCCCTCTCCGGCAGAACGACGCGATCTTTATCTGCAAGGGTGTGACTTCATGGACGAAGCTGGTTGGCGCTGTATCAGTAACAGCCACTGGGGCCGTACCACACGCGAACGCAATCTCTATAACCTGCTGATTAAACAAGGTGCCGATTGTCTGGCCTTTGGTTCCGGAGCCGGCGGTTCGATTAATGGTTACTCCTGGATGAACGAACGCAGTCTTCAGACCTGGCATGAATCCGTCGCGGCAGGCAAAAAACCGCTGATGATGATCATGCGTAACGCCGAACGTAATGCGCAATGGCGTCATACCTTGCAGTCAGGTGTTGAAACAGCGCGTGTACCGCTGGATGAACTTACGCCACATGCCGAAAAACTCGCGCCGTTACTGGCTCAATGGCACCAAAAAGGCTTAAGCCGCGATGCTTCAACTTGCCTGCGGCTGACTAATGAAGGTCGTTTCTGGGCAAGCAATATTTTGCAGTCTCTTAATGAACTAATTCAGGTACTTAATGCGCCAGCGATTGTGCGTGAAAAACCATAACAGGAGTGATTTATGAGCCATGTCTCGTTACAAGAATTTTTGAAAACGGAGCCGGACGGTACGCTGGAGGTGGTAGCCGAACAATACAACACCACACTGCTGGAAGTAGTGAGGAATCTACCCTCCTCTACCGTAGTGTCAGGCGATAAATTCGATACTGTCTGGGATACCGTCTGCGAATGGGGCAACGTCACCACGTTAGTACATACTGCCGATGTAATCCTCGAATTTAGCGGCGAACTGCCTTCGGGTTTCCATCGCCACGGCTATTTCAACCTACGCGGAAAGCACGGCATGTCCGGGCATATCAAAGCAGAAAACTGCACACATATTGCCTTGATCGAACGTAAATTTATGGGCATGGACACCGCATCCATTCTCTTTTTCAACAAAGAAGGCAGCGCAATGCTGAAAATCTTCCTCGGCAGGGATGACCATCGTCAGCTCCTGAGCGAACAAGTCAGCGCCTTCCATGCTCTGGCAGCATCGTTAAAGGAACACGCCTGATGACGCCGTGGCTACTCTTTGGCGCAGGCGGAAAAGGTGTGGGTGCCAGAACGCTTGAACTGGCGCTGGCGGAACAACGTCCGGTCGTTGCTGTCATTCGTCATGCTGATGCCGCCACGAAACTGGCGCAACAAGGCGTACAGGTTTTTACAGGCGACGCCTGTGATGCCAGCGTAGTCGCGGCTGCTTGCCGCGCAGCTGGCCCGGATGCGCTTATCATCTCAACAATGGGCGGAGCTCAGGATTATCTGGCACACAGAACAGTGATTGATGAGGCCGAAAAGGCCGGCATCAGTCGCATGATTCTGGTGACCTCTTTGGGATGTGGCGATAGCTGGCCGTTTTTATCGGAGCGGGCAAAGGCTGCGTTTGGTCAGGCGGTACGGGAAAAAACGCTGGCGGAAAGCTGGTTGCAAACCAGCCAACTTGATTACGCCATTCTCCGCCCTGGCGGTCTGCTTGATGGTGCGGCAACGGGCAAAGCACAACGGATACAAAATCAGGAGTGTCATGGTTTTGTTAACCGCGCCGATGTCGCCGCACATATCCATGAACTGGCAAATGCGCCAGCACTTAACCAGCAGGTCTACAGTCTGATTGAACCGGACCTGAAACCGGCGTGATCCCCCGGCGCGGAATCTCCGCGCCGTAATGTCGTAACGGAGTTTTGCGTGCTCAAGGATTCACTCTCTTCCGCCAGGGTCTTTATGGGGCTATCACTATTATTGCTAGCTCTGGTGCTGTTCGGTGCCAGTCAGGGAGCGTTAAAGATCAGTTTTGATGCCCTTTTTGATGAGGAATACCGCGATATCTGGCTCAATATTCGTCTACCACGGGTTTTGCTGGCGGTGCTGGTAGGTGCAGCGTTGGCAACCGCCGGGGTAATTATGCAGGGGCTTTTTCGCAACCCAATGGCTGACCCTGGATTACTCGGCGTCAGTAGCGGTTCTGCATTAATGGTTGGCGTTGCTATTGTGCTGCCCTTTTCCTTCCCAGTGGTGCTGGTGCTCTATGAGCAAATGGTGTTTGCCATTGCCGGAAGTTTAGTGGTCTGCACCATCATTTTTCTCATCACGCAGCGCCATCGCGATGGCAGCATGATGCAATTATTACTCGCCGGTATCGCCATCAATGCCCTGTGCGGCGCAGCGATCGGCATCCTGAGCTATATCGGCGATGAGCAGCAGCTACGACAACTCACATTGTGGATGATGGGCAATCTTGGACAGGCGCAATGGCCGACGTTATTGGTTGCCAGTTCATTCATCCTACCGGCCATTATTGCAACAACTTGTCTCGCCGGAACGCTGAATTTACTGCAGCTCGGTGATGAAGAAGCCCACTACCTCGGCGTGAACGTTAAGCGTAAACGCCAGCAATTATTGTTAGTGAGCTCACTGCTCGTTGGTGCCGCCGTATCGGTAAGCGGCATTATCGGCTTTATTGGCCTGGTGATCCCGCATCTGATTCGTATGACTACCGGGGCAAATCACCGCTGGCTAATCCCTTGCTCCGCCCTCGCCGGAGCCTGTTTATTGCTGATGGCAGACACGCTTGCCCGCACACTGGTACAGCCAGCAGAAATGCCCGTGGGATTATTAACCAGCCTGCTTGGTGGCCCTTATTTTATGTGGTTGATTCTGCGCAACCGGAGGATCACATGATCAGCGCCCAGAATCTGGTTTATAGCCTTCAGGGGCGGCGTCTGACTGATAATGTCTCGCTGACTTTTCCCGGTGGGGAAATTGTTGCCATTCTCGGCCCTAATGGTGCGGGAAAATCTACGCTGCTTCGCCAGTTAACCGGCTATCTTCAACCTGATAGCGGCGAATGTCGGTTGTTTAATAAGCCATTAAATGAATGGTCGATTACTGAACTGGCGAAACACCGGGCCGTGATGCGTCAAAATAGCCACATGGCGTTTCCATTCAGCGTACAAGAAGTTATCCAGATGGGGCGGCATCCGCATCGTACTGGTAATCAGGATAATGAAACAGCACAAATAATGGCGTTATGTGACTGTCAGGCGTTAGCAAACCGCGACTATCGGCAATTATCCGGTGGTGAACAACAGCGCGTGCAATTAGCGCGCCTGCTGGTGCAACTCTGGGAACCAACTCCCTCACCGAAATGGTTATTTCTTGATGAACCAACTTCGGCGCTGGATATTCACCATCAGCAGCACTTGTTTCGTTTATTACGCCAGCTAGTTCACGAACGGCAGTTCAATGTTTGCTGCGTATTGCACGATCTAAATCTTGCCGCGCGTTATGCAGACCGTGTTGTATTAATGCAAAAAGGAAAGGTTATCGCAAATGGTAAACCGCAGGACGTATTGACACAGCAGGCGCTGACAATGCTCTACGGCGCGGATATTACCGTACTTAAAGATCCTGCCAACCATTCACCACTGATCGTCCTCGATCATTAAAACCAACAGGAGTACCGCTCTGGTACTCCTGCGAATAAATAACTATATAGATTAGCTAATTGAAACGCCTTTCACCCCTGCCATACCTTTTAATAATCGCAACAGATCTTCTATCGACGTCGTGGCATGAAGCTGAATATCAATGGCGACCACTTCATGATCTTCATTTTCCTGCAACGAAACTAAATCCGTTTTTATTTTTTGCTGCTTAAACCAGTCGAGCATTGATACCGTATTACCGTTCACTAATGTCAGCTGTAAATGGTAATTTTTATTCATCAGGCGGAAGGTTAATTGATGGAAGACTTCCAGCACCAGTAAGGTCATCACTGAACCATAAATGCCCAGTTCGTACATACCGCTACCAATAACCATACCAATGGCGGCGGTCACCCAGATATCCGCTGCCGTCGTCAGACCTACAATATTTTGGTTACGAACGAGAATGTTACCTGCACCGATAAACCCGACGCCCGTCACCACCTGAGCAGCAATACGGCTGGGGTCCAGTCCGACGTGATCTAAAGACAGCACGTCAGCAAAACCATATTTCGAAACAATCATAAACAGGGCGCTTCCCATGCCAATTAATACATGTGTGCGTAACCCTGCTCCTTTGCCGCGCATTTGCCTTTCCATGCCAATAGCGCCACAGGCAATTGCTGCGAGTATAAGACGTATAATAAATTCTGCTGTCATATAAAAATGCAAAAAGGAGCAGCAAGATGGCTCAACTTGCTACTCCTTTTTACTTGTGCCCCATTAATTCGGCAAGTCATTAGATGCTTGATTTTTGAAAGTATACAAATTTTTCTGCGGATTTTTTTTGCAGTATTCGATCACTTTAGGAATTTGAGTAAGATCGGTTTCATTTAAAGTAACAGTATCACCACCTTTATAAACTGTTTCTTCATGCAGCATCCACCACGCAACCGGTGTCATTGCTTTTGGATTCAGATCAATAAATTCCTGGCAAGTCATATCTTTAGCGGATTCATTGGCTGCCAGCGCAGATTGTGCGTTCACCAGTGACAAAGCCGCTACAGCGCCCATAAAAATAAACGCTTTACGGAGAGATGAAATATTCATTTTGTAACCCATTCAATATAGAGATTAAATATGAACAGAAGGAATAGCTGCTTTTGAAGAAGGTATTCCTACCTGTTCAATATGCAAGGAAGTACGATGTAACGTATTCCCGGAATTACATATCTTTCTTAACTTTGTCCCATTCGCTTTTAACTTTATCTTTAAAGTTGGCTTGTTTATCCTGAGTACAAGCCTGAACGATCGCTGGGGTTACGGTTGCAATACCCTGAACATCTAAAACCGCATCTTCTGGTTTATCTTTATTGTTCAGTGCTTCAGCAAAACCAACTGCAGTTGGCTGGAAGGATTCGTCCACAGCCAGAAAATCTTCACAGGTCCAGGTGTTGACCGGTTTTTTGTTATCAGCTGCTTTTTGTGCATCCGCTGCATTGCTCACCACTGGCAGAAGAAGCAGACCACCAAGAATAACGCCTAATACTTTTTTCATCGTAATATCCTCAACTATAAAGTGAAAGAGCCGTCACGAATCAATTTCGACACTGAGGTTATAACCTGGTTTTCTGTATATGTCATGTTGATGGAAAATATCAAAATCAGATATTTTTATTTCAATACAATGAGTTACAGATGCATCTGATACTGTAATTAGGAAATTTTTATTAAATCGACTGCATTCTTAGACGCGTTTTTGGCATAGATTGATAGCAGGGGATTTTCTTCTTAATTTTATAGGGTGGTTCTATGTTATATATAGATAAGGCAACAATTTTGAAGTTTGATCTGGAGATGCTTAAAAAACATCGCAGAGCAATCCAGTTTATTGCCGTGCTGCTGTTTATCGTCGGGTTGCTGTGTATCAGTTTTCCGTTCGTCTCTGGCGATATTTTAAGCACAGTAGTGGGTGCATTATTAATCTGCTCGGGTATTGCGCTTATTGTCGGGCTATTCAGCAACCGCAGTCATAATTTCTGGCCGGTATTATCCGGTTTCCTCGTCGCAGTCGCCTATTTATTGATCGGCTATTTCTTCATCCGCGCACCAGAGCTGGGCATTTTTGCCATTGCGGCATTTATTGCCGGTTTGTTCTGTGTGGCAGGGGTTATTCGCCTGATGAGTTGGTATCGTCAGCGTTCAATGAAAGGCAGTTGGCTACAGCTCGTTATTGGTGTGCTGGATATCGTCATTGCCTGGATATTCCTTGGTGCTACGCCGATGGTTTCTGTAACGCTGGTTTCCACACTAGTGGGAATTGAACTGATATTTAGCGCCGCTAGCCTGTTCAGCTTCGCCAGTTTGTTTGTTAAAAAGCAATAATTATCCCTATTGCCACCTGGATCATAGTCACTTGATGTGACTATGATCCAATTAATACTCTCTCCGCTACACAGCATTTTAGATCAATTGCGCGCTATCATTGAAATAATTACCTGCTGATGAGTATTTCAACCTACTGAATTTTATCTGATTTTTTTCATTGCATGGCAAATTAGCCATTTCAAACATTATCATGGCTGATATTTTCCGTAGTCAGGTTTAATGTTTTAAAAGTGCTGTGGGAAAGTGAACAAAGAGTTCCGTAAACGTTGATGCTATGGGCGGTTAAATAAGTAATCCGGGTTCATTTTTTTGCAACTGGCGTTGATTACATTGCATAAATATCCGTGTCTCCAGACGCTATATAAAAACCTGAAGACATGAATGAGTTATTTACTCAGGTAATTTCAATGCGTTAAAAGAAAGCTGGCAATCCAATTGCCAGCTTAAGTCGAAACAAGGAGACTCGATATTTAAATCGGATTACATTTTAACTTTAGTAATATTCTTCAGAGATCACAAACTGGTTATTGATAACTTATTCTTGGGCAGTAATCCGCAAACGTTAATTTTTTGTTTGCAGTTTACAATCTGATAACAACCAGGAATTTTACTTAGGATCAATATATGGAGTGCGTGATGGATAAATCTGAAGTATTGATTAGTGTTAATAGACGTATTAGTTCACGAAGGGCAAGGTTCTTATAGGCGTTTACTATATTGAACAACGATTCGGACAGGGATGTAAATAATGAAAAGGATGACATGTTCGAAACGATAACGGCTAAGGAGCAAGTTATGATTTTTCTCATGACGAAAGATTCTTTTCTTTTACAGGGCTTTTGGCAGTTGAAAGATAATCACGAAATGATAAAAATCAATTCCCTGTCAGAGATCAAAAAAGTAGGTAATAAACCCTTCAAGGTTATCATTGATACCTATCACAACCATATCCTTGATGAAGAAGCGATTAAATTTCTGGAGAAATTAGACGCCGAGAGAATTATTTTTTTGGCACCTTATCACATCAGTAAACTAAAAGCTAAAGCGCCTATTTATTTTGTCAGCCGCAAAGAAAGTATCAAAAATCTTCTTGAGATTACTTATGGTAAACACTTGCCTCATAAGAATTCACAATTATGTTTTTCACATAATCAGTTCAAAATTATGCAGCTGATTCTGAAAAACAAAAACGAAAGCAATATCACGTCAACGCTCAATATTTCGCAACAAACATTAAAGATTCAGAAATTCAACATTATGTACAAGCTGAAACTAAGACGTATGAGCGACATCGTCACCCTGGGTATCACATCTTATTTTTAGTCAGGACATAATTAACTGAAAATGATGGCAGGCATGAAGAGGGATGCAGATGCTGATTTCATTATCCCCGGTGATGACTAAAGGAGAGGCGAAAACGACTTTATTCCCCTGGTATGTGTATCCACCAGTAGAACCCTTCGTTGCCCGAATGCTGGCAGGAACTGTTGGCAGAACGGCAACATTTTTTTTGTCGTTGACCTCACCATGTCGATCACTGTGCTTGCATCCCATCTTACTGGCTGACAACCCCACTATGCCGCTGGTCTGTAAATCCCTCATACCTCTCCTCGCGCGCAATTTAAAGAACCGTTATATCTCAAGAATTTTCAGGGACTAAAATGAACAGAAGAAGAAAACTGTTAATACCGTTGTTATTCTGCGGCGCGATGCTCACCGCCTGCGATGACAAATCGACGGAAAACGCCGCCGCCATGACGCCTGAGGTCGGTGTCGTCACACTCTCCCCCGGTTCGGTCAATGTGTTGAGCGAATTGCCCGGTAGAACCGTTCCTTATGAAGTTGCCGAGATACGCCCTCAGGTGGGCGGTATTATCATTAAACGCAACTTTATCGAAGGCGATAAAGTGAACCAGGGCGATTCGCTGTATCAGATTGATCCTGCACCTTTACAGGCCGAGCTGAACTCCGCCAAAGGCACGCTGGCGAAAGCGCTCTCTACCGCCAGCAATGCCCGCATCACCTTTAACCGCCAGGCATCATTGCTGAAGACCAACTACGTTAGCCGTCAGGATTACGACACCGCGCGCACCCAGCTGAATGAAGCAGAAGCCAATGTCACCGTCGCCAAAGCGGCTGTTGAACAGGCGACGATCAATCTGCAATACGCAAATGTCACCTCGCCGATTACGGGCGTCAGCGGGAAATCGTCGGTGACCGTCGGCGCACTCGTTACCGCTAATCAAGCCGATTCACTGGTTACCGTACAACGTCTGGACCCGATTTATGTCGATCTCACGCAGTCGGTGCAGGATTTCTTGCGCATGAAAGAAGAGGTCGCCAGTGGGCAAATCAAACAGGTTCAGGGCAGTACGCCAGTACAGCTCAATCTGGAAAATGGTAAACGTTACAGCCAGACCGGCACGCTGAAATTCTCCGACCCGACGGTGGATGAAACCACGGGCTCCGTGACGTTACGGGCGATTTTCCCCAACCCAAATGGTGACTTGCTGCCAGGTATGTATGTCACGGCATTAGTGGATGAAGGTAGCCGCCAGAATGTATTACTGGTGCCGCAGGAAGGCGTCACCCACAACGCGCAGGGTAAAGCAACGGCGCTCATTCTGGATAAAGACGATGTTGTGCAGCTACGCGAAATTGAAGCCAGCAAAGCCATCGGCGACCAGTGGGTTGTCACCTCTGGCTTGCAGGCTGGCGATCGGGTGATCGTTTCCGGGTTGCAACGCATTCGTCCGGGTATCAAAGCACGTGCAATTTCCTCCAGCCAGGAAAACGCCAGCACCGAATCGAAACAATAACGTTGCAGGCTTAAGGGGACTTTCATGGCTAACTATTTTATTGATCGCCCGGTTTTTGCCTGGGTACTTGCCATTATTATGATGCTTGCAGGTGGTCTGGCGATCATGAACTTACCGGTTGCGCAATATCCGCAGATTGCGCCACCAACCATTACCGTCAGCGCAACCTATCCGGGTGCCGATGCGCAAACGGTAGAAGACTCGGTCACTCAGGTGATTGAGCAAAATATGAATGGGCTTGATGGCCTGATGTACATGTCTTCAACCAGCGATGCGGCGGGTAATGCCTCCATCACTCTGACCTTTGAGACGGGGACATCGCCTGATATCGCGCAGGTTCAGGTGCAAAATAAACTGCAACTCGCTATGCCTTCATTACCTGAAGCGGTGCAGCAGCAGGGTATTAGCGTCGATAAGTCGAGCAGTAATATCCTGATGGTAGCGGCGTTCATTTCTGATAACGGCAGTCTCAACCAGTACGATATCGCGGACTATGTAGCGTCTAATATCAAAGACCCGCTAAGCCGTACCGCGGGCGTTGGTAGCGTACAACTCTTTGGTTCCGAGTATGCCATGCGTATCTGGCTGGACCCGCAAAAACTCAATAAATACAACCTGGTACCTTCCGATGTTATTTCCCAGATTAAGGTGCAAAACAACCAGATTTCTGGTGGTCAACTGGGTGGCATGCCACAGGCGGCAGACCAGCAACTGAACGCCTCGATCATTGTGCAGACGCGTCTGCAAACGCCGGAAGAATTTGGCAAAATCCTGTTGAAAGTTCAGCAAGATGGCTCGCAAGTGCTGCTGCGTGATGTCGCCCGCGTCGAACTTGGGGCGGAAGATTATTCCACCGTGGCGCGCTATAACGGCAAACCTGCTGCCGGGATCGCCATCAAACTGGCTACCGGAGCAAACGCCCTGGATACCTCGCGAGCGGTGAAAGAGGAGCTGAACCGTTTATCGGCTTATTTCCCCGCAAGCCTGAAGACGGTTTATCCTTACGACACCACACCGTTTATCAAAATTTCTATTCAGGAAGTTTTCAAAACGCTGGTTGAGGCTATCATCCTCGTCTTCCTGGTCATGTATCTGTTTTTGCAGAATTTCCGAGCCACAATCATCCCGACGATTGCCGTACCGGTGGTTATTCTCGGGACGTTTGCGATCTTGTCGGCGGTCGGTTTCACCATCAACACCCTCACCATGTTCGGGATGGTGCTGGCGATAGGGTTGTTGGTGGATGACGCCATCGTGGTGGTAGAAAACGTCGAGCGCGTGATAGCGGAGGATAAACTGCCGCCGAAGGAAGCAACGCATAAATCCATGGGGCAAATCCAACGCGCTCTGGTCGGGATTGCCGTTGTGCTTTCCGCGGTGTTTATGCCAATGGCCTTTATGAGCGGTGCAACCGGGGAGATCTACCGACAGTTCTCCATCACGCTGATCTCCTCGATGCTGCTTTCAGTATTTGTCGCAATGAGCCTGACCCCTGCCCTGTGCGCCACCATTCTGAAAGCCGCGCCGGAAGGCGGTCACAAACCTAACGCCCTGTTCGCACGCTTCAACACGCTGTTTGAAAAATCGACTCATCACTATACCGATAGCACCCGCTCGCTGTTGCGTTGTACCGGTCGCTACATGGTGGTCTACCTGCTGATTTGCGCCGGGATGGCAGTGCTGTTCCTGCGTACGCCGACCTCTTTCTTACCAGAAGAGGATCAGGGGGTATTTATGACCACCGCGCAGTTACCTTCCGGTGCAACCATGGTTAACACCACGAAAGTGCTGCAACAGGTGACTGATTATTATCTGACAAAAGAGAAAGATAATGTTCAGTCGGTGTTTACCGTTGGCGGCTTTGGCTTCAGTGGCCAGGGGCAAAACAACGGTCTGGCGTTTATCAGCCTCAAGCCGTGGTCTGAACGTGTCGGCGAGGAAAACTCAGTTACCGCGATCATTCAGCGGGCAATGATTGCGCTAAGCAGTATCAATAAAGCCGTCGTCTTCCCGTTCAACTTACCCGCGGTGGCTGAACTGGGTACCGCGTCAGGTTTTGATATGGAAATGCTGGACAACGGTAACCTGGGGCACGAAAAACTGACCCAGGCGCGAAACGAGCTGTTATCACTGGCTGCGCAATCGCCGAACCAGGTTACCGGGGTACGCCCGAACGGCCTGGAAGATACGCCAATGTTCAAAGTTAACGTCAATGCCGCGAAAGCCGAGGCAATGGGTGTGGCGCTGTCTGATATCAACCAGACAATTTCCACCGCCTTCGGCAGCAGCTACGTGAACGACTTCCTCAACCAGGGGCGGGTGAAAAAAGTGTATGTCCAGGCAGGCACGCCGTTCCGTATGTTGCCGGATAACATCAACCAGTGGTATGTACGCAACGCCTCTGGCACGATGGCACCGCTTTCGGCCTATT
The DNA here is from genome assembly GCF_013369155.2 of Escherichia sp. 94.0001. Taxonomy (NCBI): domain Bacteria; kingdom Pseudomonadati; phylum Pseudomonadota; class Gammaproteobacteria; order Enterobacterales; family Enterobacteriaceae; genus Escherichia; species Escherichia sp. 94.0001. The sequence continues at coordinate 38,988 of NZ_JABWMS020000038.1, forward strand.
CGTCTACCGAATGGACCTATGGTTCACCGCGACTGGAACGCTACAACGGCATCCCGTCAATGGAGATTTTAGGTGAAGCGGCGGCCGGGAAAAGTACCGGTGACGCAATGAAATTTATGGCAGACCTGGTCGCTAAACTTCCGGCAGGCGTCGGCTACTCATGGACCGGACTGTCGTATCAGGAAGCGTTATCCTCAAACCAGGCTCCCGCGCTGTATGCCATTTCACTGGTCGTGGTGTTCCTCGCCCTTGCCGCACTTTATGAGAGCTGGTCAATTCCGTTCTCGGTGATGTTGGTTGTACCGTTAGGTGTCGTTGGCGCATTACTGGCCACCGATCTGCGCGGCTTAAGTAATGACGTCTACTTCCAGGTTGGTTTGCTGACTACCATCGGGCTTTCCGCCAAGAACGCCATCCTGATCGTCGAATTTGCCGTTGAGATGATGCAGAAAGAAGGGAAAACGCCGATAGAGGCAATCATCGAAGCGGCGCGGATGCGTTTACGCCCAATCCTGATGACCTCTCTGGCCTTTATTCTCGGCGTGTTGCCGCTGGTAATCAGCCACGGCGCAGGTTCTGGCGCGCAAAACGCGGTAGGTACCGGCGTGATGGGCGGGATGTTTGCCGCAACAGTGCTGGCCATTTACTTCGTTCCAGTCTTTTTCGTTGTAGTGGAACATCTCTTTGCCCGCTTTAAAAAAGCGTAACGTGTAAATGAGAGTAAGGTTGAACGTGAGGGTTCAGCCTTACTCTTTCCTGCTAACCATTCACCACTCAACAACCAGCTAACCGTCAGGAATACCAGGCTTAGTACACAGCACTGAAAGTAAAAACCACTCCAGCCATTCGTCATCAATTTGAACAGCACAATACTGACCCACATTCCCGTAATTGTATAAATTGTCAGCTTAATAATCCCAAACATGCCGAGTCTTTTCCTCCTGAAAATACCTATACCGCCTGGCATACTGCGAAAGAGAACTAGCCGGTAGCCCGGTAGAAATCATCAGGGAAGAGTTTCACATGAAGCACGTGTGAGATCCTGACCAATATTCAAATGCGAAATATGTCAGGAAAAGGTACCTGGCGAATGTTGCGCAAACTGATGTGGCGTTACACCATAATATTGTCGAAATGTGTTTATAAAGTACGACGTACTGCTATACCCACATTTTTCCGCAATAGTATGTAGAGGAATTTGACGTAACTCGAGTAATCGTCTGGCCATCGACATCCTGGAGGCGAGTAATATTTTACTGAAACAGGTATTTTCATCCTGCAACTTTTTTTTGATGAGACTCTCGCTGGTATACATTCTTTCCGCGATATCGCGTAGATACCAACGTTTAGCGATATCAAAGCTAATAAGGCGTTCAACTTTTCCTGAAACAGTACTGATACTATTGAAAAGTAAGGGGATAAGTTCTTTCTTATGAGAAAACATTGATAAACAGGAAAGGTAAAGCATCTTGCTCATTATCGGCGAATTTACCCCGGATTCATTGAAACTATCAAAAATCGCCGTCACCAGAGGCATGGGGGGGGACTGGTTAATTAACAAACGGTCTTTGCTATGTAACCCTAAATTGCGTGGTAGCTGACGAATATTTTGTAAGTAATGGCAAATTGTCAGCTCATCGATATCCAGCCGTGGCGTATCCGGTGAACAAAACGCAAAATCGTCTGCCAAATTTTTATCCAGCAGTAGGATACTTTCGTTGTGCAACGATATTTTTTGCTGTTCATGATGAATATCCAATGAACGACGAACGAGGATCACCGAGCAGACATGAGTCATGACTATCCCTTATATTTCATTACTGCGATTATTTCAATTTCAGTATACTAATGAAATGACGCCAGACTGTTTCTTAGTGCAAAAACTGCCATATTTGGTAGGACCAAAATTTATCCACAAAGTAGTTTTGCATAACAGTTAATTGATAATAAGTAAATGCAACACCAATATATTTTCACACAGCGTATAGCTTATGTTTATAAAAAAATGGCTGATCTTATTTCCAGTAAAAGTTATATTTAACTTACTGAGAGCACAAAGTTTCCCGTGCCAACAGGGAGTGTTATAACGGTTTATTAGTCTGGAGACGGCAGACTATCCTCTTCCCGGTCCCCTATGCCGGGTTTTTTTTATGTCTGAGTAAAACTCTATAATCTTATTCCTTCCGCAGAACGGTCAGTGCCGTAAAAATTCCCTTGTGCAACAATACTTGCCACCGAGTCACGGTTCGGCAATTCTTGTGCCGATCGCTCCTGATACTCTGTGGGCGTCATCCCATAATAATTTCGAAAAACGTAAATGAAATACGACACGCTGTGATAACCACAGGACACTGCGACTCTTTTAATTGAAAAACCATATATAACAATAAGTTGTAAAGCACGTTGCATTCTACACTCAGTAAGCAACTGTGAATATGACGTACCTTCTTCGCGCAATTTTTTCTTTAACAGGCTTGAACTCATCAACAGCTCGCTGGCGATTTGGGCTAATGTCCACTCATGGGCGATATTATTATTGATGACCGTACAAACTCGTGTTCGCATGTTCGGTTGCAAAACGTTCAGAAGCAGCGGTATAAACTGCTCGTCCTCCAGGAAAACAGATAACAACGCAAAGATTAATGCTCTTTTACGGAGCATTTCTGCATAGCGCAGATTCTTATTCTGCGATAGTTGCGCAACCTCCTGAAAAACAGGAATATCTCTGGTACAGTGATGAACGAGTAACGAAGGAACTTTTTTATGTGCATGAAGATTTAATGCCTCCTCCTTGAGCATCGGGAGAAATAATGAAAGCGTGTCCCTTGAAACTAATACAAAATTCTCGACACACTTATCCACTTGAATTTGACTTGCATCCGCAAAAACCAGTTCACCGCCATTAAAATAGCGATATTCACCATTAACCATGGTGAGAATATATTTATGTCTTGCGTACGCAATTAGACATTTACCATGTAGTGATTGCATAGTCGGCTTAATATTACATAAACATATTACTGTTTATTAATGTAGCACGCCGCCCTCTTAAGTCAAATTGATTGATAAATAAATTTAAACGAAGCGGGAAAACAGGATGATAATCTACGGCAGGATGACTGGATTTATAATACAAAAGTCGTGCTTAAGAACGCAGTGAAATTAATAGTAAGCAAATAATCCCTTGCGGTGACATTAAGAATATCAGTTACATTGAATAAACATTCATATAACATATATCTTATCAACACGATGAATAGACAGCCAATATATTATTGCTATTAATAAGCAACCGAATGCCCAACTGTTTTTTAAAGGTTGGGCATTCGGTTTTTACAAAATTATGTTATCAGGTGTGTTTAAAGCTGTTCTGCTGGGCTATACCCTGCAGTTTCGGGTGATCGCTGAGGTATTTCAGGGAGGCTTTGTAGTCTTCCAGTAACAGTTCAGCAAAGTCCATTTCGAAGCCACGACGGCACATAATGCGCATCACCACGATGTCGGTGGCTTCACCGCCGAGGGTGAAGGCCGGAACCTGCCAGCCGCGCAGACGCAGACGTTCAGAGAGGTCATACAGGGTGTATCCCGGATCTTCACCATCTTTCAGTTTGAAGCAAACCGCCGGGATGC
>NZ_JABWMS020000039.1:0-41948 GCF_013369155.2 Escherichia sp. 94.0001
GCAGTTGACTTTTAATCAATTGGTCGCAGGTTCGAATCCTGCACGACCCACCAATGTAAAAAAGCGCCCTAAAGGCGCTTTTTTGCTATCTGCAATTTGCGAAATTGCCTGATGCGCTTCGCTTATCAGACCAACTATGTCCGGCAGTTCCCGTGCCTCTCATCTACTGCGCCAACGCCGCCAGCAGTTTAACCAGCGCGGGCGTCACCTGCTGCGTTTCATAAACAATATATAAGTCTGCCGGGATGCGTTCTTTGAGCGGACGGAATATGACACCGGGCCAGTTCATCTGCGCGTAGCTGTCCGCTATCAATGTGATACCAATACCCATACTGACCATGGCGAGTACCGTTTGCGGTTCATTAACTTCGCGAATAACAACCGGTGAAAATCCCACCTGCTGGCAAACTCGCTGCAAAAAATCCCAGTCAGTGTACACGGGCGGCATTGTAACGAAATACTCGTCACGTAGCGCTTCCAGCGGGACGGTGGAAAATGATGAGAGATGATGCTCTTCAGGCATCGCCACCAGAAACGCCGATTCATGCAACCGTAAGCTGGTAAAACCAGTCGGTGGTTCTGTCGCCATTCGCCAGATCCCGGCATCAAGTTCGCGGCGTTCCAGCAAGGCCATTTGCATCGCGGGCATCTTTTCGCGAAACAGAACTTCAACGTTAGGATTTTCTCTAAGGAATCGCCGCATAACCGGGCGCATCCGTCCCCACATTGCCGTTCCCACAACCCCGAGTTCAATCCGCCCTGCTTCTCCCCGACCTATTTGTTCAACCCGAGCCAATATATTATTTGCATTCACCAGCAATCGACGCGATTCTTCCATCAAGATTTTGCCCGCGTGTGTCAGTACGACGCTGCGCGAATGGCGAATAAAAAGCTGCGTGCCGAGTTGATTTTCCAGCTCTTTAATATGAATACTGAGCGGAGGCTGAGACATATTTAAACGCGCTGCTGCGCGACCAAAATGCAACTCTTCCGCTACGGCAAGAAAATAACGGAGCAACTTAAGATCTGTTCTATATACGCGTTCCATAATTAAGTGCTCCATATAAAAAATACATCGTATTAAATTATCATGGCATAAAGTATTTCACCACCAGATATCCGACATACATAAACACGATGGATAATATACCCGGCAATACATTTGGAACAGGAATAGGTAATCGCACGATTGTAAACAAAGCACCAATGCCAAAACCAACGCCAGAAGAAAATAAAATATCTTTCACTAATTAACCTTTATCATAAAAGCAGCCCCAAGGAACAGAGCTGCGAATCCTTTTAATGTGTAACTGAACGATGCGTTATCTTTTCAGGGTCATGGTTATATTTAAACCCAAAGAAAAATATCACTGCGAGGAAAAGAGCATACCCTGCAAACATCAGCCAAATGGTATGCCAATCTTTTACGCCATCCACCGAGAAGTAATCCACTGCCATACCGCTCAGAATCGAGCCAACCCATGCGCCGACGCCATTTACCATCGTCATAAAAAGACCCTGGGCGCTGGCACGAATGCTGGAATCAACTTCCTGTTCGACAAAGACCGAACCAGAAATATTGAAGAAATCGAATGCACAACCGTAAACAATCATCGACAGCAACAGCAAAATAAACCCGGTTGGTGATGGATCGCCATAGGCAAAGAAGCCAAAGCGCAGCGTCCACGCCACCATACTCATCAGCATGACGGTTTTAATACCGAAACGCTTCAAAAAGAACGGTATCGTCAGAATGAAACCGACTTCAGCCATCTGTGAAACTGACAGTAAAATGGACGGATATTTCACCACGAAGCTATCAGCAAACTCAGGATTACGGGCGAAATCATGCAGGAACGGGTTGCCAAAAACGTTGGTAATTTGCAGCACCGCACCCAGCATCATGGCGAAGAGGAAAAAGATAGCCATGCGTGGATTTTTAAACAGCACGAAGGCATCCAGACCCAGCTTGCTGGCAAGCGATGTAGTCGCTTTTTTCTCCGCAACCGGAATCTTCGGCAAAGTCAGCGCATAAGCCGACAGCAGCAATGACGCACCGGACGCGATATACAGTTGCAGACTACTCAATTCCAGATGCAGCAGGCTTACTGCCCACATGGCGACAATGAACCCCACCGTACCAAAAACGCGAATGGGCGGGAAAGCGGTCACCGGGTCAAGCCCTGCCTGGGCAAGACAGGAATAAGAGACGCTGTTCGATAACGCAATAGTCGGCATAAACGCCATCGCATTGACTAACATCACCCAAAACATCATATCCGGATCAGTTACGGATGCCGCATAAAAAAGTACGCCCGCACACACCAGGTGACACAGCATGTATGCACGTTCTGCACGCAGCCATTTGTCTGCGATGATCCCCATTATACCAGGCATAATAATCGCGGCGATCCCTTTGGAACTGTAAACCATGCCAACATTAGCGCCGGTGAAATGAAGGGTATTAATCATGTAAGAACCGAGGGTAACCAGCCAGCTCCCCCAGATAAAATATTGCAAAAAGGACATTACCTTTAAGCGCAAAGCGATGCTCATAATCGTTTCCTTGTCGCATCATATGGCCTCACTCAGTGAGGCCGTTTATTGTTGTTTTACTCAGGCAATTTTGCGCAGAAAGCCGCAAATAAGATTAATAAAGTTTTGCTTTGAGAGTTCCGCTGCTGCCAGCGTTTGGGCATGAGAAAGCTTCACGTCACTCAGACCTTCCGCCATGTTGGTAATCGCAGAGACCGCAACGACTTTAAGTTCGCAATGGCGAGCTGAAATAACCTCAGGCACCACAGACATACCAACAACATCCCCACCAATAATTTGCATCATGCGAATTTCCGCCGCAGTCTCGAAATTCGGCCCCGGATACGAGACGAACACGCCCTCCGTCAGAGGGAACCCCTCTTCTTTCGCCACTTTTTGTAACAGTGCGCGGTATTCCGCATCGTAGGCATTCGCCAGCGAGAAGAAGCGCTCACCAAAACGTTCATCATTAAGACCCACCATCGGCGTTCCCGGCATGGTGTTGATGTGATCTTTCAATGCGACCAGACTGCCGGCCCCCACTTCAGGACGCAGTGAGCCAGCCGCATTGGTGCAGAACAGCAACTCGCAGCCCAGCAACTTAAAGGTACGGATTGCATCCGTCATGATGGTCATCCCACGACCTTCGTAGAAATGTCCGCGACCTTTCATGCACGCCACTGGCACCCCCTGGAGATAACCCAGCACCAGCTCACCCGCATGACCGTGTACGGTACTTACCGGGAACCCAGGCAGCTTTTCGTAGGAAATTGCGACCGCGTTCTCAATCTGATCGGCCAGAGCGCCCAGCCCGGAACCTAAAATAAAGGCCACTCGTGGCGTGAAATCAGGTTTATAAGTCTTGATAATATCTACGCAATACAGTGGGTTATGAGAAAACTGAGCCTGATACATATATATCCTTTTTTTGTAGGGTGGAATCTAACGCCTTTTTATAACGAGATTGCCCTACCTCATACCAATACACTTTTTTCATGTATCCGATAGTTATTCGATATCGATATATTTATATTTTTTCACTATTAATAGGCTGAAAAAACTGTATTGGTACTCTCCTTTCCCTTGCATTAACAATATGCCGCTTTTAATCAACCTTTTTATTAAGCAATCAACTAATAACGATCGGCATAGGGAATTATGCTATGAAAAAACATCTTTTTACTCTGACACTCTCTTCTGTATTGGCGATACCAGCAGTATCCCATGCAGAATTTAAAGGCGGTTTTGCTGATATAGGTATTCATTATCTTGACTGGACTAGCAGAACCACTGAGAAATCGTCGACCAAATCACACAAAGATGATTTTGGATATCTGGAACTGGAAGGCGGCGCTAACTTTAGTTGGGGAGAAATGTACGGGTTCTTCGACTGGGAAAACTTTTATAATGATCGTCATGATAAACAGGGTAGCGAGCAGCGTTATACATTTAAAAATACCAACCGTATTTACCTGGGTGACACCGGATTTAATCTCTACTTGCATGCGTATGGCACCTACGGTTCTGCGAATCGTGTGAATTTCCATGACGATATGTTCCTTTACGGGATCGGCTACAATTTCACCGGCAGCGGTTGGTGGTTCAAACCGTTCTTTGCAAAACGCTATACAGACCAAACCTATTATACCGGCGATAACGGTTATGTCGCCGGTTGGGTTGCAGGTTACAGCTTTATGCTGGGCAGTGAGAAATTCACCCTCACCAACTGGAACGAGTACGAGTTTGATCGTGATGCCACCTACGCGGCAGGTAATGGCGGCAAAGAAGGTCTGAACGGTGCCGTCGCACTTTGGTGGAATGCAACTTCACACATCACCACAGGGATTCAGTATCGTTATGCGGATGACAAACTGGGCGAAGATTTTTACCAGGATGCGATAATCTACTCCATCAAATTTAATTTCTGATTGATTACTGCCGGAGCTCCCGGCAGTATGAATTCACTCTATATCTGATACAACGGATCCCCTTCCCGCCCAGCCATTAGCGCATTGCCCTGGTCTCGTACTACGTCCCATAACGCTTCAGCGGCGGTGGAAAGTGAACGGTTCTTCCTGCGCACCAGCATCAACTGGCGTTCAACCACCGGCGTAATGCGCTTTACCACCAGTGGGCTACCTTCAGGCAATGGTAGCGCCAGTGCGGGAAGAATACTGATGCCGATGCCTGCGGCTACCATCGGGAACAGCGTCGCCGGATGACCAATCTCCTGCACAATATTCGCCTGAATACCATTGCGCGCCAGCGCTGCGTCAATCAGCGGTCGGCTGCCTGACGCGTAATCCTGCAACACCAATTTCGCTCCCTGTAATGCCTGCCAGGGTACATAATCTTCCACGGCCAAAGCGCTATCGCGATGGCAAAGCAGAAAGAAAGGCTCGGAAAGAATCGCTTCACATTGCAGATCGCCCACTGGGCCTGGATCGATGACGATGCCAAAATCGACATCTCCCTGGCGAATACTTTCCATCACCCACTGCTGCGGACGATCGTGCAGGACAAACTGAATATCTGGATAGCGGCGATGGCTTTCAGCAATGCATTGCGGAATAAGATGCGCGGAAATGGTCTGGCTGGCAGCGACCCGAACTTTTCCGCTCAGTTGTTGCCCCATACGCCCGGTATCACGCAACGTGCTGTTAAGTTCATCCAGCAGTCGCTCAAGACGCAAAGCCAACTGCTGCCCTGCATCTGTAAGCACCACTTCACGCGTGGTTCTGTCCAGCAGGCGAACACCAGTATGATTTTCCAGCTCCTTCACACTGTGACTCACTGCCGACTGGCTCAGGCCGATACGCTCTCCTGCACGACTAAAACTTTTCTCCTGCGCTACTGTGACGAAAACCTTTAATTGCTTTAAAGAATAATTCATCTGTTTTCTTCATGAATGGATGCAATAAATCAATTTTATTTCTCAAACTGGAAGAAGCACAATAGAACCATCGATCATCTGGAGTCTATATGAAACTTTTTCGTATCCTCGATCCTTTCACCTTAACCCTGATCACAGTGGTGTTGCTGGCCTCTTTCTTTCCGGCCAGAGGCGATTTCGTCCCCTTCTTTGAAAATCTGACCACTGCAGCGATTGCTCTGCTGTTCTTTATGCACGGCGCGAAGTTGTCGCGTGAGGCGATTATTGCTGGCGGTGGTCACTGGCGACTGCATTTGTGGGTAATGTGCAGCACCTTCGTGCTGTTTCCGATTCTGGGCGTGCTGTTTGCCTGGTGGAAACCGGTAAATGTCGACCCGATGCTCTACTCCGGTTTTCTCTACTTGTGCATTCTCCCCGCGACCGTGCAGTCTGCAATCGCCTTCACGTCAATGGCGGGCGGTAACGTCGCGGCGGCGGTTTGTTCTGCGTCGGCATCCAGCCTACTGGGGATTTTCCTTTCACCGTTGCTGGTTGGCCTGGTGATGAATGTTCACGGTGCAGGGGGCAGCCTTGAGCAGGTAGGTAAGATAATGCTGCAACTGCTGCTGCCATTTGTGTTGGGGCATCTTTCCCGGCCGTGGATTGGTGACTGGGTGTCGCGTAATAAAAAATGGATTGCGAAAACTGACCAGACGTCCATTCTGTTGGTGGTTTATACGGCATTCAGCGAAGCCGTCGTTAACGGTATCTGGCACAAAGTTGGCTGGGGATCATTGCTGTTTATCGTGGTGGTCAGTTGCGTTCTTCTGGCTATCGTGATTGTAGTTAACGTCTTTATGGCACGCCGACTAGGCTTCAATAAGGCAGATGAAATTACTATCGTCTTTTGTGGTTCGAAAAAGAGTCTGGCAAATGGCATCCCGATGGCAAACATTCTGTTCCCCACATCGGTGATCGGTATGATGGTGCTGCCTCTGATGATTTTCCATCAGATCCAATTGATGGTCTGTGCGGTGCTGGCGCGTCGATACAAACGCCAGACCGAACAGTTACAGGCGCAGCAGGAAAGCAGCGCCGATAAAGCTTAAAGTGGGCGTTTCAGGGGCTGGACCAGTTGCGTCAGCCCCTCGGTTTTAATCAGCAGCGTGATTTGCATTAGCTCACCGAGCTTCCCTGCCGGGAACTCATCTTTGCGGGCAAACCACAGAAGATACTCCTCCGGCAGGTCGATTAAGCGACGCCCTTTGTATTTGCCAAACGGCATTATCGTATTGGCTATTTCAATCAGCTGCTCTTTTTCCATCTCAGCTACCCAGCAAACGCAGCATTTCCGTTTCGTCGATGACTTCAATGCCCAGTTCCTGCGCCTTCGCCAGTTTAGATCCTGCAGCTTCACCCGCTATCACCAGATCGGTTTTCTTCGACACGCTGCCCGCGACTTTCGCGCCCAGTTCGACCAGTCGAGCTTTAGCGTCATCACGCGACATCTGGCTTAAGCTGCCCGTAAGCACCACGGTTTTACCAGCAAACGGGCTGTCAATCTCTTCCGCGTTAATCACCACCGGCGCAGGCCAGTGAACGCCTTCCGCCAACAGCTCGCTGATGACATTGCGGTTGCTTTCTTCGGCAAAGAAGTTGTGAACGTGGGAGGCAACGACAATGCCAACATCAGGCACCTTTTGCAGCTCTTCAATCGAAGCGGCTTCCAGCGCTTCCAGCGTGCCGAAATATGCCGCCAGACCTGCTGCGGTGGCCTCGCCGACTTCACGGATGCCAAGTGCATAGAGGAAGCGGGCAAAGGTGGTTTCTTTCGCTTTTTCCAGCGCGTTAACCACATTTTGTGCCGATTTCGGCCCCATGCGCTCCAGTCCGGTCAGTTTGCCTGCGGTGAGTTTGAACAGATCCGCCGGGGTATGGACATATTCTTTTTCAACCAGTTGATCGATGATTTTGTCGCCCATACCGTCAACGTCCATCGCACGGCGGGAAACAAAGTGTTTCAGCGACTCTTTACGCTGAGCACCGCAAATCAGGCCACCGGTACAGCGGGCAACCGCTTCACCTTCCACACGCTCGACGTCAGAACCACATACCGGACAATGCGTCGGGAATACAACCTCACGGGTATCTTCCGGGCGTTCAGAAAGCACGACGTTAACCACCTGCGGGATCACGTCGCCAGCGCGGCGAATCACCACTTTATCGCCAATGCGTAAACCAAGACGTTCGATTTCGTCAGCATTATGCAGTGTGGCGTTACTCACCAGCACACCAGCAACATGGACTGGTTCAAGACGCGCAACAGGCGTAATCGCGCCAGTACGCCCAACCTGAAACTCGACGTCACGCACAAAGGTCATCTGTTCCTGCGCCGGAAATTTAAACGCTACTGCCCAGCGCGGGGCACGCGCGACAAAGCCAAGCTGTTCCTGCTGTGCCAGTGAGTTGACCTTAATTACCACGCCGTCGATATCAAAGCCCAGCGTCGGGCGGTCTTCTTCCACTTTGTGGTAGAACGCCAGCACCTCTTCCGCCGATTCACAAAGCGTTACCCGATCGCTGACCGGTAATCCCCACTTTTTAAATTGCAGTAAACGGCCAAGATGAGTATCCGGCAGCTCGCCACCTTCCAGAACACCGACGCCATAGCAGAAAAAAGTGAGCGGTCGCTTCGCTGTAATACGCGGATCAAGCTGACGCAGTGAACCTGCAGCCGCATTACGCGGGTTAGCAAACACTTTCCCGCCTGTGCGTCGCGCATCTTCGTTGATCTTTTCGAAGCCGGCCTGCGGCAGGAACACTTCACCACGAACTTCCAGACGCGCCGGGATATTCTCGCCGTGAAGCTTCAGCGGAATGGCGCGAATAGTACGCACGTTTGATGTAATGTCTTCGCCGGTAGTGCCATCGCCACGGGTCGCTGCACTGACTAAAACGCCATTTTCATACAGAATGCTGACGGCAAGACCATCCAGTTTCAGCTCACAGCACCAGGTCACTTTTTCGTTGCTTTTCAGACGATCCTGTACGCGTTTGTTGAAAGCAAGAAAGCTTTCTTCATCAAAGACGTTATCCAGCGACAACATGGGCACTTCATGGCGGATCTGGCTGAAAGCCGCCAGCGGCGCAGCACCTACACGTTGGGTAGGTGAATCAGGTGTAATCAGCTCTGGATGTTTGGCTTCCAGCTCGCGCAGTTCGCGCATCAGCCTGTCGTATTCAGCGTCGGGAATTTCCGGCGCATCCATCACATGATAAAGATATTCATGATGGCGAAGCGTCGTTCGCAGTTCTGTCAGTTGTTGTTCGATTGATTCCATATCGCACCATCAATGCTAAAAACCCCCGACAAGCGGGGGTTCGAAGAGGAGTTAATTTGCCTTAAGTGTATCAGGCGTTGGCGTCTTTGACTTCGCGGATGATGTCCTGGTACTCGCGCAATTTCTGCGGAGTCATCATACGGCGCTGATCGTCAAGCACTACACCGCCCACTTCATCGGCAATATGCTGCGCAGATTGCAGCATCAGCTTAAAGTTCTGCAGCTCGTCACCGTAAGACGGTACCTGCATAAAGATAGTGACACCCGGAGTAGTGAAATCCTTCATTTCAGGATCGAAGGTTCCCGGTTTCACCATATTCGCCAGGCTGAATAACGCCGGGCCGCTGCCATCCGGGCTAAGATGACGATGGTAAATGTTCATATCGCCAAAAATGAAGCCCGCTTGTTGAATGCTGTTAAGAAGCAGTTCACCGTTTAACTCGCTACCGTGATGCGCCGCGACGTTCATGATAATCACCGCTTCTTTGCGCTTCGGTTTATCCATAACTGGAGCCGGTTCCGCTACAGGCTCAGGCTGTGGTGCCGCTACAGGTTCTGCAGGCTGGAAAGCCTGTTGTGCCGGTTGCGGTGCTGAATGCACTGGCTGCGGCGCTGACGCGACCTGTGGCGAAACTGGCTGCTGCAACGGCTGTTCAGGCTGAGGCTGATAGGCAGGCTGCTGCACGGGTTGCTGCACCGGCTGCGTTGGACGCGGAGCATGTTGCGGCGGTACCTGCGCTTCAGGCGGCTGCTGGACCGGTTGACGCGGCTGCGCAGACGCATAAGGCGGTTGGTACTGGTGTTGCGGCGACGGACGAGCAGCCTCATGCTCCTGGGCGTTAGCCGGGGCATGATTCACGCGGTGAACACGAACCTCACCAACGCCCTCATCATCTTCGACATCCTCGTCATAAGAATCGTCGTCACGTTTTGACTTCATTCGTTTTAATGGCCGATCGCGGAACATAGAAGATCGTTCTTTACGGCTGGTCCAGAAACCATGTACCAGTAAAGCGATTATGGCGATCGCGCCAACAATGATTAATATCAGACGCAAATCCTGCATCATTATATTCTCTGTTGTTCTAACACCTTGCCACCACGGCAAACATTTACTCACTAAGAGTATTTGCCGATTACCTCAAGTGCAAGTGCACTATTAACTTTCACAGCACAAAGATAGATGAAATCGTGCTTTTTGCTGTTTTTTCGAACATATCCTAACTGTCCATTGCGCAATTACCCGGTAAAATACGCAGAATTTTCCTGGGATTGGTCAAAAGGAGCTCATCCTGATTATGGTTTCATCATTCACATCTGCCCCACGCAGCGGTTTTTACTATTTTGCGCAAGGCTGGAAGCTCGTCTCGCAACCTGGGATTCGGCGTTTTGTTATTTTACCGCTGTTGGTCAATATTTTGTTGATGGGGGGCGCATTCTGGTGGCTCTTTACGCAACTCGATGTCTGGATCCCGACTCTCATGAGTTACGTTCCGGACTGGCTACAATGGCTGAGCTATCTGTTGTGGCCTCTGGCCGTCATCTCCGTGCTGTTAGTTTTTGGCTATTTTTTCTCCACGATTGCTAACTGGATTGCCGCTCCGTTTAATGGCTTGTTGGCAGAACAGTTGGAAGCGCGATTGACTGGCGCTACGCCGCTAGATACCGGGATTTTCGGTATCATGAAAGATGTGCCGCGAATCATGAAACGCGAATGGCAAAAATTTGCCTGGTATCTGCCGCGCGCAATTGTATTGCTAATTCTTTACTTCATCCCTGGCATTGGGCAAACCGTCGCGCCGGTACTGTGGTTCCTGTTTAGTGCCTGGATGTTAGCCATCCAGTATTGCGATTACCCCTTCGATAACCACAAAGTGCCGTTTAAAGAGATGCGTACCGCCCTGCGCACACGCAAAATCACCAATATGCAGTTTGGTGCTTTAACCAGCCTGTTTACGATGATCCCGCTGCTTAACCTGTTCATCATGCCCGTTGCCGTTTGTGGCGCGACAGCTATGTGGGTCGATTGCTATCGCGATAAACACGCGATGTGGCGTTAACAATCTACCGGTTATTTTGTAAACCGTTTGTGTGAAACAGGGGGGGCTTATGCCGCCCCTTATTCCATCTTGCATGTCATTATTTCCCTTCTGCATATAGATATGCTAAATCCTTACTTCCGCATATTCTCTGAGCGGGTATGCTACCTGTTGTATCCCAATTTCATACAGTTAAGGACAGGCCATGAGTAAGATTTTTGAAGATAACTCGCTGACTATCGGTCACACACCGCTGGTTCGCCTGAATCGCATCGGTAACGGACGCATTCTGGCGAAGGTGGAATCTCGTAACCCCAGCTTCAGCGTTAAGTGCCGTATCGGTGCCAACATGATTTGGGATGCCGAAAAGCGCGGCGTGCTGAAACCAGGCGTTGAACTGGTTGAACCAACCAGCGGTAATACCGGGATTGCACTGGCCTATGTGGCTGCCGCTCGCGGTTACAAACTCACCCTGACCATGCCAGAAACCATGAGTATTGAACGCCGCAAGCTGCTGAAAGCGTTAGGTGCAAACCTGGTGCTGACCGAAGGTGCTAAAGGCATGAAAGGCGCAATCCAAAAAGCAGAAGAAATTGTCGCCAGCAATCCAGAGAAATACCTACTGCTGCAACAATTCAGCAATCCGGCAAACCCTGAAATTCACGAAAAAACCACCGGTCCGGAGATCTGGGAAGATACCGACGGTCAGGTTGATGTATTTATTGCTGGTGTTGGGACTGGCGGTACGCTGACCGGCGTCAGCCGCTACATTAAAGGCACCAAAGGCAAGACTGATCTCATCTCTGTCGCCGTGGAGCCAACCGATTCTCCGGTTATCGCCCAGGCGCTGGCAGGTGAAGAGATTAAACCTGGCCCGCATAAAATTCAGGGGATTGGCGCTGGTTTTATCCCGGCTAACCTTGATCTCAAGCTGGTCGATAAAGTCATTGGCATCACCAATGAAGAAGCTATTTCTACCGCGCGTCGTCTGATGGAAGAGGAAGGTATTCTTGCAGGTATCTCTTCTGGAGCGGCTGTTGCTGCAGCGTTGAAACTACAAGAAGATGAAAGCTTTACCAACAAGAATATTGTGGTTATTCTACCGTCATCGGGTGAGCGTTATTTAAGCACCGCATTGTTTGCCGATCTCTTCACTGAGAAAGAATTGCAACAGTAATGCCAGCTTGTTAAAAATGCGTAAAAAAGCACCTTTTCAGGTGCTTTTTTGTGGCCTGCTTCAAACTTTCGCCCCTCCTGGCATTGATTCAGCCTGTCGGAACTGGTATTTAACCAGACTAATTATTTTGATGCGCGAAATTAATCGTTACAGGAAAAGCCATAGCTGAATCGATTTTATGATTTGGTTCAATTCTTCCTTTAGCGGCATAATGTTTAATGACGTACGAAACGTCAGCGGTCAACACCCGCCAGCAAAGGACTGTATTGCGCTCTTCGTGCGTCGCGTCTGTTAAAAACTGGCGCTAACAATACAGGCTAAAGTCGAACCGCCAGGCTAGACTTTAGTTCCACAACACTAAACCTATAAGTTGGGGAAATACAATGTTCCAGCAAGAAGTTACCATTACCGCTCCGAACGGTCTGCACACCCGCCCTGCTGCCCAGTTTGTAAAAGAAGCTAAGGGCTTCACTTCTGAAATTACTGTGACTTCCAACGGCAAAAGCGCCAGCGCGAAAAGCCTGTTTAAACTGCAGACTCTGGGCCTGACTCAAGGTACCGTTGTGACTATCTCCGCAGAAGGCGAAGACGAACAGAAAGCGGTTGAACATCTGGTTAAACTGATGGCGGAACTCGAGTAATTTCCCGGGTTCTTTTAAAAATCAGTCACAAGTAAGGTAGGGTTATGATTTCAGGCATTTTAGCATCCCCGGGTATCGCTTTCGGTAAAGCTCTGCTTCTGAAAGAAGACGAAATTGTCATTGACCGGAAAAAAATTTCTGCCGACCAGGTTGATCAGGAAGTTGAACGTTTTCTGAGCGGTCGTGCCAAGGCATCAGCCCAGCTGGAAACGATCAAAACGAAAGCTGGTGAAACGTTCGGTGAAGAAAAAGAAGCCATCTTTGAAGGGCATATTATGCTGCTCGAAGATGAGGAGCTGGAGCAGGAAATCATAGCCCTGATTAAAGATAAGCACATGACAGCTGACGCAGCTGCTCATGAAGTTATCGAAGGTCAGGCTTCTGCCCTGGAAGAGCTGGATGATGAATACCTGAAAGAGCGTGCGGCTGACGTACGTGATATCGGTAAGCGCCTGCTGCGCAACATCCTGGGCCTGAAGATTATCGACCTGAGCGCCATTCAGGATGAAGTCATTCTGGTTGCCGCTGACCTGACGCCGTCCGAAACCGCACAGCTGAACCTGAAGAAGGTGCTGGGTTTCATCACCGACGCGGGTGGCCGTACTTCCCACACCTCTATCATGGCGCGTTCTCTGGAACTGCCTGCTATCGTGGGTACCGGTAGCGTCACCTCTCAGGTGAAAAATGACGACTATCTGATTCTGGATGCCGTAAATAATCAGGTTTACGTCAATCCAACCAACGAAGTTATTGATAAAATGCGCGCTGTTCAGGAGCAAGTAGCTTCTGAAAAAGCAGAGCTTGCTAAACTGAAAGATCTGCCAGCTATTACGCTGGACGGTCACCAGGTAGAAGTGTGCGCTAACATCGGTACGGTTCGTGACGTTGAAGGTGCTGAGCGTAACGGCGCTGAAGGCGTTGGTCTTTATCGTACTGAGTTCCTGTTCATGGACCGCGACGCGCTGCCCACTGAAGAAGAACAGTTTGCTGCTTACAAAGCAGTAGCTGAAGCGTGTGGCTCACAAGCGGTTATCGTTCGTACCATGGACATCGGCGGCGACAAAGAGCTGCCATACATGAACTTCCCGAAAGAAGAGAACCCGTTCCTCGGCTGGCGCGCTATCCGTATCGCGATGGATCGTAAAGAGATCCTGCGCGATCAGCTCCGCGCTATCCTGCGTGCCTCTGCTTTCGGTAAATTGCGCATCATGTTCCCGATGATCATCTCTGTTGAAGAAGTGCGTGCACTGCGCAAAGAGATCGAAATCTACAAACAGGAACTGCGCGACGAAGGTAAAGCGTTTGACGAGTCAATTGAAATCGGCGTAATGGTGGAAACACCAGCGGCCGCAACAATTGCACGTCATTTAGCCAAAGAAGTTGATTTCTTTAGTATCGGCACCAATGATTTAACGCAGTACACTCTGGCAGTTGACCGTGGTAATGATATGATTTCACACCTTTACCAGCCAATGTCACCGTCCGTGCTGAACTTGATCAAGCAAGTTATTGATGCTTCTCATGCTGAAGGCAAATGGACTGGCATGTGTGGTGAGCTTGCTGGCGATGAACGTGCTACACTTCTGTTGCTGGGGATGGGTCTGGACGAATTCTCTATGAGCGCCATTTCTATCCCGCGCATTAAGAAGATTATCCGTAACACGAACTTCGAAGATGCGAAGGTGTTAGCAGAGCAGGCTCTTGCTCAACCGACAACGGACGAGTTAATGACGCTGGTTAACAAGTTCATTGAAGAAAAAACAATCTGCTAATCCACGAGATGCGGCCCAATTTACTGCTTAGGAGAAGATCATGGGTTTGTTCGATAAACTGAAATCTCTGGTTTCCGACGACAAGAAGGATACCGGAACTATTGAGATCATTGCTCCGCTCTCTGGCGAGATCGTCAATATCGAAGACGTGCCGGATGTCGTTTTTGCGGAAAAAATCGTTGGTGATGGCATTGCTATCAAACCAACTGGAAACAAAATGGTCGCGCCTGTAGACGGCACCATTGGTAAAATCTTTGAGACCAACCACGCGTTCTCTATCGAATCTGATAGCGGCGTTGAACTGTTCGTCCACTTCGGTATCGACACCGTTGAACTGAAAGGCGAAGGCTTCAAGCGTATTGCTGAAGAAGGTCAGCGCGTGAAAGTTGGTGATACCGTGATTGAATTCGATCTGCCGCTGCTGGAAGAGAAAGCCAAGTCTACCCTGACTCCGGTTGTTATCTCCAACATGGACGAAATCAAAGAACTGATCAAACTGTCCGGTAGCGTGACTGTGGGTGAAACCCCGGTTATCCGCATCAAGAAGTAATTCTTGCCGCAGTGAAAAATGGCGCCCATCGGCGCCATTTTTTTATGCTTCAGTCAGCGGCGGCAAAATCAATTCATCGCTACCATACTGCTGGGTATAGCGCATCACCTCCAGCACGCGTAATCCCGCGCTATGTACCGCGTCAGTTAATTCCTTACCTTTCAACAAGCCACTGATAAGCTGAGCACAAAACAGGTCGCCAGTACCTTTCAGGTCAGTTTTAACCCGTGAATGGGAAATGACATTCACGCTGTCGGCGGTGACCACCACCACCTGCATCTCCTGATTTTCTTCATTACCGGAGGCACTGGTAATCACCACCCACTTTAATGTGTCTGAAAGCAGACTTTTTGCGGCAGCAATGGCGCTGTCGAGATCGCGGCAATTTTTACCTGTCAGGATTTCCAGCTCAAAGATATTAGGCGTAATACCCTGCGCCAGAGGCAGTAAATATTGTCGGTATGCCTCAGGAAGGTCAGGTTTGACATAAATTCCGCTATCAATATCGCCAATCACCGGATCGACCATAATCAATAAGTCAGGATGGTCTTTGCGTAGCGCAGTCAGCCACTCGGCAAGGATTTTGATTTGCGATGCCGTTCCCATATAGCCCGTGGTGACAGCGCGCAGCTGGCGCAGCGCATCACGCTCCTGAAGCGCACGCAAATAACCGCTAAACCATTCGTCCGGAATCGCACCACCGTAGAAAGTGTCATAATGCGGCGTATTGCTGAGCAACACGGTCGGCACGGCAAAGACATTCAGGCCGTTCTGTTTAATAGCAGGCACGGCAATGCTGTTGCCTACGCTGCCGTACACTACCTGCGACTGAACGGCGACGATATCTGCCTGCAATGCCCTGCTCTTATCGTTAAACAACAACAAACTACTCATTTAATTTTTTCTCCTTGCCGATGATCCTCATCGTATTCCAACCGAAACTTTACCTGATTCTGGCAGTCAAATCGGCTATCACCACACAAGGATAAGGTAATTCAGTGAAGAAAATCATTTGTCTTTTAATAACGCTTCTAATGACACTCCCCGCTTACGCGAAGTTAACCGCCCACGAAGAAGCCCGCATCAACGCCATGCTGGAGGGATTAGCACAGAAAAAGGATTTGATATTTGTGCGCAACGGCGATGAACATACCTGCGATGAAGCGGTTTCCCATTTGCGTCTGAAGCTGGGCAATACCCGTAATCGCATTGATACTGCTGAGCAATTTATTGATAAGGTTGCTTCGTCATCATCGATTACCGGGAAGCCGTATATCGTGAAGATGCCCGGTAAGAGCGATGAAAACGCGCAACCTTTTTTACATGCGTTAATTGCGCAGACGGATAAAACGGTGCCTGCACAATAATCTTAAATCCCCGCCCCCTGACTAAAGTGCTCTTCCCCAAACACCCCGGTAGAAAGGTAGCGATCGCCACGATCGCAGATGATCGCTACCACCACTGCACCAGGGTTGGCTTTTGCCACCCGCAGTGCTCCGGCAACCGCGCCGCCGGAACTTACACCGCAGAAAATCCCTTCCCGCACTGCCAGTTCGCGCATGGTGTTTTCCGCATCGCGCTGATGAATATCCAGCACCTCATCCACCAGCGAAGCGTTGAAGATGCCTGGCAGATATTCCTCAGGCCAGCGACGAATGCCGGGAATGCTGCTGCCCTCTTCCGGCTGCAGACCAACAATGGTCACCGGTTTGGATTGCTCGCGCATAAAGCGCGACACGCCGGTAATCGTACCGGTCGTCCCCATGCTGGAGACAAAATGGGTAATGCGACCGCCGGTTTGCTGCCAGATTTCCGGCCCGGTGGTGGTGTAATGCGCATAAGGATTATCGGGATTATTAAACTGATCGAGCAGCTTGCCTTCGCCACGATTCGCCATCTCCAGCGCCAGATCGCGCGCACCTTCCATGCCCTGCTCTTTAGTGACCAGAATCAGCTCCGCACCGTAGGCACGCATCGCCGCGCGACGCTCCTGGCTCATGTTATCGGGCATCAGCAATTTCATGCGATAGCCTTTTAGCGCAGCGATCATTGCCAGCGCAATCCCGGTGTTACCACTGGTGGCTTCGATTAACACATCACCCGGTTTAATTTCCCCGCGCTTTTCCGCCTCGACGATCATCGAAAGCGCCGCACGATCTTTCACCGAACCGGCCGGATTATTGCCTTCCAGCTTTAACCACACTTCACTGCCGTTATCCGGCCCCATTCGTTGTAATTTCACCAGAGGCGTATTGCCTATTGTTTGTTCTAATGTACTCACGATCTCTGTCCATACGTGGTGTTGCCTGATGCGACGTTTACGCGTCTTATCAGGCCTACAGGTTACAAAACCTTGCCATTAAAAAGCCCGGATCGCGGGAAGCGCCTCCGGGCGTTTAACATTCACTCAACCTATCAGGCGCTTTGCGCGAGAGCAAGTTCCTCATCGCGGGTTTCAATACGCTCGTCGCCGTTATACAGTCGAGCATGTTGTAGCCCGACGAACAAACGATCGCCGCGCACCGGCGCATCATCACCACGCATTACCACGGTGAGCGGATCTTCATACCACCCCAGCGGCTGCACGACTAATTGGGTGTAGTGACCTTTCGGGCTGGCTTCCAGCACCTGCACCGGCAGCGGCGAATCGAGGCTGGTGCGGCGGCTGATATCCACTTCCCACGGGCGCAGGAAGAGATCCACCGGCCCCTGGTACGCAGGGGTATATCCCAGCGGCCAGCGATGTGCGCCAACGTGGAACTGTCCGCCGCGAATCGTTCCCTGCAAGCGGTTTACTTCGCCCATAAACTCCAACACAAAACGGGTAGCCGGTTCGCGCCAGACCTGATCGGGTTCATCAGCCTGTTCGATATTGCCCTGGCTCATCACCACCACGCGGTTGGCGACTTCCATCGCCTCTTCCTGGTCATGGGTCACGAACACACTGGTGAATTTCAGCTCTTCATGCAACTGACGCAGCCAACGACGCAGCTCTTTACGCACCTGCGCATCCAGCGCGCCAAACGGTTCATCAAGCAGCAGAATTTGCGGTTCGACAGCCAGCGCGCGCGCCAGCGCCACACGCTGTTTCTGACCGCCGGAAAGCTGCGCCGGATAACGATCCGCCAGATGGGCAAGCTGCACCATTTCCAGTAATTTTGTCACTTTCGCTTTGATCGCCGCGGCATTCGGGCGCTCGCGACGCGGCAGCACCGTCAGGCCAAAGGCGATATTGTCGAACACCGTCATATGGCGGAACAGCGCGTAATGCTGAAACACGAAACCGACTTTACGATCGCGTGCATGCAGGCGGCTGACGTCGGTGCCGTGGAAACGAATATGCCCGCTGGTTTGATGCTCCAGCCCGGCGATAATCCGCAGCAGCGTGGTTTTCCCGGAACCGGACGGCCCCAGCAACGCAACCATCTGACCAGAAGGAATACCCAGTGAGATATCGTTCAGCACCTGGGTGCGACCAAACGACTTCTTAATATTGGCAATCTCAATGCTCATGATGTTCCTCCTGTTGCGCGCGTTTTTCCTGATTCTCCAGGCGCCACTGCAACATACTCTTTAAAAACAGGGTGATAATCGCCATCAGCGTCAACAGCGCCGCGGCGGTAAAGGAGCCGACGGTGTTGTAGTCCTGCTCCAGCAATTCAATCTGTAACGGCAGCGAAAGTGTTTCACCGCGAATCGAGCCGGAAACCACCGACACCGCGCCAAACTCGCCAATCGCGCGGGCGTTGGTCAGCACCACGCCATAAAGCAGAGCCCAGCGGATGTTCGGCAGCGTGACGCGGCGGAACATCTGCCAGCCAGACGCGCCAAGCAAAATCGCCGCTTCGTCTTCCTGGCTGCCCTGGCTTAACATCACCGGCACCAGCTCGCGCACCACAAACGGACAGGTCACGAAGATGGTGACCAGCACCATTCCCGGCCAGGAGAACATAATTTGCAGATTATGTTCATCCAGCCAGCCGCCGAGCGGGCCATTAGAGCCGTAGAACAGCAGATAGACCAGACCGGCAACCACCGGCGACACAGCAAACGGAATGTCCAGCAGCGTCAGCAGCAACTGGCGTCCGGGGAAGTTAAAGCGCGTCACCAGCCAGGCCAGCAGAATCCCGAACACCAGGTTTACCGGGACGGCAATCAGCGCAATCATCACCGTTAGCCAGATGGCATGTAGCATGTCCGGATCAGCCAGATTCTGTAAAACCGGCATCAGCCCTTTGCTGAATGCCTGCACGAAAATGTATATCATCGGCACCAGCAGGATGAACGCCGAAACCAGCATTCCGGTGCCAATCAGAAACCATTTGCCCCAGTTAATCGGGCGCGCGTCATAACGCTTCAACTGTGTCACTTCCGCCATTAATGACCTACCACACGCCGACCAAAGCGACTTTGCAGAGTGTTAATTGAGAACAGCAGCAACAGTGATGCCGCGAGGATCACCGAAGCAATTGCGCTCGCCGCCGGGTAATCAAACTCCTGTAAGCGAACAAAAATCATCAGCGACGTCACTTCTGTCTTCCAGGCGATGTTCCCGGCGATAAAAATCACCGCACCAAACTCACCGAGACTACGGGTAAACGACAGCGCCACGCCCGCCACCAGCGCCGGAGAAAGCTCCGGCAGCACTACTTTGCAGAAACTCTGCCAGCGCGTTGCACCGAGCGTTTCTGCCGCTTCTTCATATTCCGGGCCTAACTCCTCCAGCACCGGCTGCACGGTACGCACCACAAACGGAATGCTGGTAAAGGCCATCGCCACCGCGATACCAAGCCACGTATAGGTGACTTTGATATCAAACTTCGCCAGCCACTCGCCGTAAAAACCGTTCACGGAAAAGAGCGAGGCCAGCGTTAAACCTGCTACCGCCGTTGGTAGCGCAAACGGTAAATCCATCAGCGCATCAAGCAGCGTGCGGCCCGGAAAGCGATAGCGGGTTAAAATCCACGCCATCAGCAGGCCGAAAACGCCGTTAAAAATCGATGCCACAAACGCCGACAGCAGCGTCACTTTATAGGCCGCAACCACCTGCGGGTTGGTGATCACCTCCCAGTACTGCGCCCAGCTCATCTGAGCCAGTTGCATCACCAGCGCGGAGAGCGGCAGCAGCAAAATCAGGCACACAAACAGCAGACTGGTGCCGAGGCTTAAAGTAAAGCCCGGCAGCACGCGTCTGGAAGAAACTGCAAACATTAGTTACGCCCCGCCGCTAACAGCTTGTCTAACTCGCCGCCGCTGTTGAAGTGGGTTTTCATCACTTCCGGCCAGGAGCCAAATTTATCTTCCACGCGAAACAGTTCGGTCTGCGGGAATTTGTCTTTCAGTTTGTCCATGACTTCCGGGTTATTCACGCGGTAGTAATAATCGGTAATGATCGTTTGCGCCTGTGGGCTGTAGAGCCAGTTCAGGTAAGCTTTTGCCGCTTTTTCCGTGCCGTTGGCCTGCACGTTTTTATCGACCCACGCCACCGGGAATTCCGCCAGAATGTTGGTTTTCGGAATCACCACTTCAAAGCCCTGCGCTTCATACTGCTTGCGGATGTTGTTCACTTCCGATTCGAAGCTAATCAGCACATCGCCCAGCCCGCGCTCGGCAAAGGTGGTAGTTGCGCCACGACCGCCGGTATCGAACACTTCCACGTTTTTCAGGAACTGGGTCATAAACTGTTCGGTTTTGGCTTTATCGCCACCGTCGGCTTTATCCGCTGCGCCCCACGCGGCTAGATAGGTGTAACGCGCGTTACCGGAGGTTTTTGGGTTCGGGAAAATCAGCTTCACGTCGGAGCGCACCAGATCGTTCCAGTCGTGGATATTCTTCGGGTTGCCCTTACGCACCAGGAAGCCCATGGTGGAGTAAAATGGCGAGCTGTTATTCGGCAGACGCGACTGCCAGTCAGCCGGGATCAGCTTGCCTTTATCATGCAGGATCTGCACGTCGGTCACCTGGTTATAAGTGACAACGTCTGCTTTTAAGCCCTGCAAAATCGCCAGCGCCTGTTTTGATGACCCGGCATGAGATTGTTTAATCGTTAGCTTGTCGCCACCGTTATCTTTCGCCCACTGCTGCTCAAACGGGGTATTCAGGGCGGCAAAGAGCTCGCGGGAGACGTCATAAGAACTGTTCAGCAGTTCCGTTGCCTGTACATGGCCCGCCAGCAGCAGAGAAGCGACCAGCGCGAGTGAGTTCTTTTTCAGTAAGTTAACGGCCATTGCGCACCCTTATTAATTAAATGACTTTCTATTAGTCATCATATTTATAACGGACGTGAAAGGAGTAACGGTTTTATATACCGTTTGGTGATTTGGAAGTTGAAAAGGGAATAAGAACTTGGTTCAACAGGCGTAATTGTTGCAGTCAGTTTGGACACGAACAGCGCGGAGAAACCGGAGCGTACACATAGTACGTGAGGATTTCGAGCACTGCCCGGGGCCAAAATGACAAATAAAATAGCCTGGTGAACTTAGTTCAAGACGAAATCCTCCCCACACATGCAGGGAGGAAACAGAGGTGAATCAGATGCCGACGCTAACCGTCTCCGGCAGTGTGCTGCCGCCATCAATCACATTCTGTGTACCGGTTAAATAGCTGGATTCATCGGATGCGAGGAAGGCCGCCAGTTCGCCAACTTCCAGCGGATCGGCGAGGCGACGCAACGGGATTGCTTTCGCCATTTCAGTCAGCACCGATTCCGGATCCTCCGGGTTCGACTGACGCGCGATGCTTTCCGCCATTGGCGTGCGAACATATCCTGGGCAGATGGCGTTAACGCGAATACCAGACTGCGCGTACTCCACCGCCA
Source organism: Escherichia sp. 94.0001 (assembly GCF_013369155.2). Lineage (NCBI taxonomy): Bacteria > Pseudomonadati > Pseudomonadota > Gammaproteobacteria > Enterobacterales > Enterobacteriaceae > Escherichia > Escherichia sp. 94.0001. The sequence goes on from NZ_JABWMS020000039.1 coordinate 21,745, forward strand.
GCGATTTAGTCAGGCCAACAATCGCCGCTTTCGTTAAGGCATACGCCGTTTCGCCCGGATCGGCCACCATATCGCCAGTGACCGAAGACATCATCACAATGCGACCATCTTTGCGGGCAATCATCTCCGGCAGCACCGCCTTTGTGACGTTCCATACGCCTTTTATATTGATATCAATATGGAAATCGCGATCTTCATCGCTCATATCGAGGAAACTGCCCAGACGACAAACGCCTGCGTTATTCACCAGGATATCAATGCGCCCTTCTTTTTCCTTTGCGCGCTTGATAGCTGCGGCTACCGATGCCGGGTCACGCACATCGGCGACAACCGCCGTACAGCGATGACCACGACCACACAGTTCGTCCGCCAGCTTTTCGATCTCAGGGGAGATATCCAGCAAGATTAGGTTTGCGCCATGACGCGCAAAAGTTCTGGCAATTCCTTCGCCAATTCCCTGCAATGCGCCCGTAATCAGTGCTGTCTTGCCCGTGAGTTTACCCATTTTAATGCTCTCCTTGTTAATACAGAGCGTTACACTCCATTCCCTCTGAAAATACAGGATAAACAAAATATTGCTGCGGATCAGCTCACTAATTCAGGAAAATCTCAATCCAGTCGCTGCTTTATGCATCATTTCAGGCGTTGTGTTAGCTCACTGCTGCGCTCAATCATTTTCAATGACTCGACATCATTAAGTTGTACCAGCCCAACAAACAGTAAATCGGTAACCGAATTTTGCGCCGTGCGGGTGGACATCGACGAGCTACGCCATTCGGTTTCACCAGAAACGGTATCGAGGGTGAAATGTGCCAACCGCCGCAGCGGAGAGTCAGTCAGTGAAGTAATGGCAATCACCGTTGCCCCCTGCTTTCGCGCTGCCTCGGCGCATAGCAAAATCTCTTTTTTACTGCCGCTGTAAGAGATAGCGATTTGTACATCACCCTTTTTCAACGCCTGGGAAACGGTAGCTTGTACGTGCGTGTCGGCTTCACAGGCCACGCGATAACCAATTTTCATCAGTTTGAATGAAAGATCGCGCCCCACCAGCGCCGACCCGCCCAGGCCTGTTATCTGGATAAACGGCGCTTTACTGATGACCTCAATGATTTTTTGCAGCCGCGCGTAATCGAGTAAGGCGCAGGTTTGCTCCAGTGCCAGCTCTTTTTCGCGATTCAGTTTGCGGGCAATCACTTCCAGCGAATCGTCACTGGTAATCGAACTGTGCAAGTGCAGCGCCGTGGCATTCGTTTTCTCCCGGCTGGCACTGTATTCGCCAATTAACGCCATACGCAATTCAGTAAATCCTTGCGCGCCGAGCTTCTGGGCAAACTTCACAATACTCGACTGGCTGATGCCGAGCTGTTTCGCCATCTTGCGCGAAGAGACGGATTTCAGCTCACTCACTTTAGCCTGCAGAAAGTCAGCTATTTTTTTCTCGTTCTCGGTAAATTCACTTTCTGCATTGCGTATTTTCGTCAGGTACAACATCTTCCACTCTCCTGGGCTGGCAGCAAAAATTCCGCTTAAGTTCTTATGACGCTCTTCACACTCTGCGAGTGTAGACTCAATGATTCCTTTAAGTCTGTCAATTCGGGATATATGATTCCATCCATCTGCAATTATTTGATCGTAAATAGTAAGGTCACCACCGATGCAACTTGAAAAGATGATTACCGAAGGCTCGAACGCCGCTTCGGCTGAAATTGACCGCGTATCAACGCTGGAAATGTGCCGGATTATCAACGATGAAGATAAAACCGTACCACTTGCCGTTGAGCGTGTACTGCCGGATATCGCCGCAGCGATCGATGTTATCCACGCCCAGGTAAGCGGCGGCGGTCGACTGATTTACATCGGTGCGGGGACTTCCGGTCGTCTGGGTATTCTTGATGCCAGCGAATGTCCGCCGACCTACGGCGTCAAACCGGACCTGGTGGTTGGTTTGATTGCTGGCGGTGAATATGCCATTCAGCACGCGGTGGAAGGCGCAGAAGATAGCCGGGAAGGTGGTGTTAACGATCTAAAAAATATCGGCTTAACCGCACAGGATGTGGTGGTTGGTATTGCTGCCAGCGGTCGCACACCGTATGTGATTGCCGGGCTGGAATACGCACGCCAACTCGGTTGCCGCACAGTGGGCATTTCCTGTAATCCGGGGAGCGCCGTTTCAACCACCGCTGAGTTTGCTATTACTCCGGTGGTTGGTGCCGAAGTGGTTACCGGTTCTTCGCGAATGAAAGCAGGAACAGCGCAGAAACTGGTGCTCAATATGCTCTCTACCGGGCTGATGATTAAATCCGGCAAAGTGTTCGGCAACCTGATGGTCGATGTGGTCGCCACCAACGAAAAATTGCATGTGCGCCAGGTCAATATCGTTAAAAACGCCACCGGATGTAACGCCGAACAAGCGGAAGCGGCGTTAATTGCTTGCGAGCGCAACTGTAAAACGGCCATTGTGATGGTGCTGAAAAATCTCGATGCCGCAGAAGCAAAAAAACGCCTGGATCAACACGGCGGCTTTATTCGTCAGGTTTTAGACAAGGAATAACCCATGGCCAAAGAGATCAGCAGTGAACTTCTGAACACCATCCTTACCCGTGTCGGCGGACCGGGGAATATCGCCAGTTGTGGTAACTGTATGACGCGCCTGCGTCTGGGTGTACATGACAGTTCACTGGTTGATCCCAATATCAAAACGCTGGAAGGCGTGAAGGGCGTCATTTTGACCAGCGATCAGGTACAGGTCGTTTTTGGACCAGGTAAAGCGCATCGTGCCGCCAAAGCGATGAGCGAACTGCTGGGCGAAGCCCCGGTACAGGATGCCGCAGAAATCGCCGCTCAGAATAAACGCCAGTTAAAAGCCAAACAAACCTCCGGAGTGCAACAGTTTCTTGCCAAATTCGCCACTATCTTCACGCCGCTGATCCCCGGTTTTATTGCTGCGGGTCTGTTGCTGGGGATAGCGACGTTAATTGCCACCGTGATGCACGTTCCGGCAGATGCTCAGGGAACGCTACCCGATGCGCTGAATTTTATGAAGGTGTTCAGCAAAGGTTTGTTCACTTTCCTGGTGATTCTGGTGGGCTATAACGCTGCCCAGGCATTTGGCGGCACGGGCGTCAATGGCGCAATTATCGCCGCGCTCTTTTTGCTCGGTTATAACCCTGCTGCCACCACCGGTTACTACGCCGGTTTTCACGATTTCTTCGGTCTGCCCATCGATCCGCGTGGCAATATTATCGGCGTGTTGATTGCCGCCTGGGCCTGCGCCCGCATCGAAGGCATGGTGCGCCGCTTTATGCCAGACGATCTCGACATGCTGTTGACCTCGTTAATCACTCTGCTGATCACCGCCACACTGGCGTATTTGATCATTATGCCGCTGGGTGGCTGGTTATTCGAAGGCATGTCGTGGCTGTTTATGCACCTGAACAGTAATCCGCTCGGTTGTGCAGTTTTAGCAGGGCTATTCCTGATCGCCGTGGTGTTTGGCGTACATCAGGGCTTTATTCCTGTTTACCTGGCCTTAATGGACAGCCAGGGATTCAACAGCCTGTTCCCCATCCTTTCAATGGCAGGCGCGGGCCAGGTGGGTGCGGCGCTGGCGCTCTACTGGCGGGCACAACCGCACAGTGCATTACGCAGTCAGGTCCGCGGGGCAATTATTCCCGGTCTGCTGGGCGTTGGCGAACCGTTAATTTACGGCGTCACCCTACCCCGCATGAAACCGTTTGTTACCGCCTGTTTAGGTGGCGCGGCGGGCGGTTTGTTTATCGGTCTGATAGCCTGGTGGGGCCTGCCGATGGGCTTAAACAGCGCCTTTGGGCCGTCTGGCCTGGTGGCGCTGCCGCTGATGACATCCGCGCAAGGCATCCTTCCGGCAATGGCGGTTTATGCAGGTGGGATTCTGGTGGCATGGGTTTGTGGGTTTATTTTCACCACGCTCTTTGGCTGCCGTAACGTCAATCTGGACTGATAATATGAAACGGACAATGCTCTGTCTTTCTCTGCTGGCTGTCAGCTGTAGCGTCAGCGCCGCAAAATACCCTGTTCTGACAGAAAGTTCGCCAGAGAAAGCAGGGTTTAACGTCGAACGGCTTAATCAGATGGATCGCTGGATAAGCCAGCAAGTTGATGCCGGTTATCCCGGCGTTAACCTGCTGATCATTAAAGATAATCAGATTGTGTATCGCAAAGCCTGGGGCGCGGCGAAAAAGTACGATGGCAGCGTGTTAATGAAGCAGCCAGTAAAAGCAACCACCGAGACGCTGTATGACCTGGCCTCAAACACAAAAATGTACGCCACTAACTTCGCCCTACAAAAGCTAATGAGCGAAGGCAAACTACATCCTGACGATCTGATTGCGAAATATATTCCGGGATTTGCCGACAGTCCAAATGACACCATCAAAGGCAAAAACACGCTGCGGATTTCTGATCTGCTGCATCACAGCGGCGGTTTCCCGGCGGACCCGCAATACCCAAATAAAGCCGTCGCGGGCGCGTTATATTCCCAGGATAAAGGCCAGACGCTGGAAATGATCAAGCGCACGCCGCTGGAATATCAGCCCGGCAGCAAACATATCTACAGCGATGTCGATTATATGCTGCTTGGATTTATCGTCGAGTCAGTTACTGGTCAGCCGCTTGACCGCTATGTTGAAGAGTCGATTTATCGCCCGCTCGGCCTGACGCATACGGTGTTTAATCCGCTGCTGAAAGGCTTTAAACCACAGCAAATTGCCGCCACGGAACTCAACGGCAATACCCGCGATGGCGTGATTCACTTCCCGAATATCCGCACCTCCACTCTCTGGGGTCAGGTGCACGATGAAAAAGCATTCTATTCGATGGGCGGCGTTTCCGGGCACGCAGGTTTGTTTTCCAATACCGGCGATATTGCGGTGTTAATGCAAACGATGCTGAACGGCGGCGGCTATGGTGATGTGACGCTGTTCAGTGCGGAAACGGTGAAGATGTTCACCACCAGCTCTAAGGAAGATGCTACTTTTGGCCTCGGCTGGCGCGTGAATGGTAATGCCACCATGACGCCGACGTTTGGCACGCTGGCAAGCCCGCAAACCTACGGTCACACTGGCTGGACCGGGACGGTGACCGTTATCGATCCGGTGAATCATATGGCGATTGTGATGTTAAGCAACAAGCCACATTCACCAGTTGCCGATCCACAAAAAAATCCCAATATGTTCGAAAGCGGTCAGCTACCGATTGCAACTTATGGTTGGGTGGTGGATCAGGTGTATGCGGCGTTAAAGCAGTAATAAAAAGGCCAGTCAGTTGTGATACTGGCTGGCCTTTAATCATCGAATCAGAAGCGCTTACAGCGCCATCAGTTTGTCCAGCGACGGCGCGAAATAATAGCCGCCAGTGACTGGTTTGGTGAAACGCAACATCGCATCACGCTTACCATCGGTATCGCCAAACATACTCAGCAGTTGCTGCTCAATGTTATGTAAACGCGCGCAGTAGGCACAGAAATACAGACCGTGCGTGCCGCTGGCGGTGCCGTATGGCAGGCTCTGGCGAACAATCTTCAGTCCTTTGCCATCTTCTTTCAGATCAACACGGGTCAGGTGAGAAGTTTCCGGACGTTCGTCGCCGTCGATCTCTTCGTTATCTTCTTTGGTGCGCCCGATCATCATCTCCTGATCGTGAACGCTCATCCGGTTGAGCTGCTTCAGGTTGTGCTCCCAACGCTGCACAAATACATAGCTGCCGCCCGCATCCACGCCGTCTTTGATAACCGCCACTTCGCGGCGCGTCTCTTCACCCGCCGGGTTTTCAGTACCGTCAACGAAGCCGCTCAGGTCACGCTCTTCAACCCAACGGAAGCCGTGGATCTCTTCTTTCACTTCAATGCAGTCACCAAAGGCTTCCATCGCCGCCTGAGCGACAGAGAAGTTTACGTCGTGACGCAGAGAAAGAATGTGGATCAACACATCGAACTGGGTGGTCGGCGCAAGGCCTTTACCGTAGCCCGGAAAATCTTTCAGCTCTTCGGCCCCAACGCCGCCGCTCAGAGTACGCCAGGTGTTGTTACCAAAGGCAACTACCGCACCAAGATGCGCGTCCGGGAATTTCGCTTCAAAAGTTGCCAGTTTGTCGGCAAATGTTTTACTGGCCGCACGCAGGGCGTCAACTTCCCCTTTAACGTTGGCTTCGATCCAAATCGCCGCGCGGCAATGTTCTGGCAAAATGCCACTCTGAACCTGAGACATTGTTCCTCCTGAAAATAAGAATGCCACGCAATCCGTGGCATTGTTGGGCGCTATTTTACGTGTTTTTTTGCGGCGGCGGTTTGTTCAGACGCAAATTAACGCCGCCAGATAATTTTACTGACTTTCCAGTTTTTCAGGGTATCGTCCGAAGGCATTAACCCTTCAGGACCACTCCATTCCCCGCTGAACTGGTAGCTAATATGTTGACTGCCTTCGGCTTTACATTCGACGGCACGATTATCATCACCATCAGCTTTTTGGCAATTGCCAAATGCTTTGCTGTAAAGGTCGCTAAACGGTGTACCGATTTTAACACCGGTGTCAGCAGGAATATCGCTATCCAGCACATCAATGCGGCTGATCGTGCCCTGATCGCCGTTAATTACCATCGCCACGTTGTCGCCTTTCATCACTTCAAAAAAGCGCACCACGTTGCCGTTCGCGGTTTTCATTCCGCTGCGCAGGCGATAATCACCATCAAGCGCATCGGCAATAGCTTGTTCTTGCAGTGGTGTGGACGCCGTTAATTCACCCACGCCCTGCTCGCTCACTTTGGTGGACGACCCAAACCAGTTCCACGGATTAGCGGCAGACCAGTTAACTGACGACATCGTTGAACACCCGGTCAGCATCAACGGCATAGCGCATAACATTAAACGCAGCGATTTCATGTCACTTCCTTTGGTTATTCAATAACGTTGCTTGGAGTGCGAATTTGCAAAAAAGTGCCGTTATTCTTTCTCAACCACAAAACAAGCGCGTAAACGTCGATTGGTCAGCAGCCAGATTAACGCCACAATATCCGCCACTACCAGCGCCAGACCGATACCGCTAACGGATTCACCGTTCAGCCACAGCCACGGTTGCCAGCAAAGTAAAACCACCTGCGCCAACAGCAACAGAAAATAGAGCACATGCCAGATACGGGGAAATGAAGCCCGCCGACCACTCAGCAAAAACGCCAGCACCGCCGGAATACCGGGAATCAACCCCAGCCAGAAATTATCGTGATCGGGATAAAACAGATTTAGCAGCGCAGTACCCTGCTCGCGCGACGCACCGGCAATGACAAACAGCACCCAGGTTCGCGCCTGAAGCAATAGCACAAGCCAGAAGAGCAAGGGTAAACGCAGGCGACCGTGCGCATCATAATGGACAGGATGAAACTCAGTACTCTTCATCTTCAATCAAACGCTTACCCAGACTCAGCACGTCGGCGTGTTCATATCCCAGGCGTTCATACATTCCGAGCACCATGTCGTTATCTTCCGGCACGTTGATCTGAATTTTCGGGCAGCCGCGAGCAATCAGCTTTTTCTCCAACCGATTAAGCAACGCATTAGCAATCCCACGCCCACGAAACTCTGGATGCACGCCAAGATAATAAGCAGACCCGCGATGCCTGTCATAACCGCCCATCACCGTTCCGACCACTTCACCGTTTACCTCAGCGACCAGAAACAAACTGACGTCATGGTTCATCTTACGCTCGATGTCCATTTCCGGATCGTTCCACGGACGCAGCAAGTCGCAACGCTCCCAAAGGGTGATGACCTCTTCGAAATCTTCCTGGCGAAATACGCGTATCTCCATGGTATTCGTTACCTTTTTGCGGGTTAAAAGGCTGATTATGGCGTGAACGGTCGAATTAGCCAATATCTGACGAAAATCGGTTGAAAAAGTGGCATAATGGGGAGTTGTCAACTATTGAAATGAAAAGTAAAACAATTCTCAACAGCAAACGGTCGTAACGGATTACGCGATACGATATAACATCTGGAACTTTATTATTACAACTCAGGCCGTATGAGCACTTTTAAACCACTAAAAACACTCACTTCGCGCCGCCAGGTGCTGAAAGCCGGATTGGCTGCCCTGACGTTGTCAGGAATGTCGCAAGCCATCGCCAAAGAAGAACCTTTAAAAACCAGTAACGGACACAGTAAGCCGAAAGCCAAAAAAAGTGGCGGCAAACGTGTCGTTGTTCTCGATCCAGGCCACGGCGGAATTGATACCGGAGCGATTGGTCGCAATGGATCGAAAGAAAAACATGTGGTGCTGGCGATTGCCAAAAACGTCCGTTCCATATTGCGTAATCATGGCATTGATGCGCGTCTAACGCGTTCTGGCGATACGTTTATCCCGCTGTACGATCGCGTTGAAATCGCCCATAAACATGGCGCTGACCTGTTTATGTCAATTCACGCCGACGGCTTTACTAACCCGAAAGCTGCCGGTGCTTCGGTATTTGCTCTCTCTAACCGTGGGGCAAGTAGCGCAATGGCGAAATACCTGTCTGAACGCGAAAACCGCGCCGATGAAGTTGCCGGTAAAAAGGCGACTGACAAGGATCACCTATTGCAGCAAGTGCTGTTTGATCTGGTGCAAACCGATACTATTAAAAACAGCCTGACGCTCGGCTCGCATATTCTGAAGAAGATTAAGCCGGTGCATAAACTGCACAGCCGCAACACCGAACAAGCCGCGTTTGTGGTGTTGAAATCGCCGTCGGTTCCTTCGGTGCTGGTGGAAACCTCATTTATCACCAACCCGGAAGAAGAGCGGCTGTTAGGCACGGCGGCATTTCGCCAGAAAATCGCCACAGCGATTGCCGAAGGCGTGATCAGTTATTTTCACTGGTTTGACAACCAGAAAGCACACTCGAGAAAGCGGTAAGTGATGAAACCCGACGCACACCAGGTTAAACAGTTCCTGCTCAACCTTCAGGATACAATTTGTCAGCAGCTGAGCGCCGTCGATGGCGCAGAGTTTGTCGAAGATAGCTGGCAGCGCGAAGCTGGCGGCGGCGGACGTAGCCGGGTGTTACGTAATGGTGGTGTTTTCGAACAGGCGGGCGTCAACTTTTCACATGTCCACGGTGAGGCGATGCCTGCTTCCGCCACTGCTCATCGCCCGGAACTTGCCGGACGCAGTTTCGAAGCGATGGGCGTTTCGCTGGTAGTGCATCCGCATAATCCGTACGTTCCCACCAGCCACGCGAATGTGCGCTTTTTTATTGCCGAAAAACCGGGTGCCGATCCCGTCTGGTGGTTTGGCGGTGGATTCGACTTAACCCCTTTCTATGGCTTTGAAGACGATGCTATTCACTGGCACCGCACCGCCCGTAACCTGTGCCTGCCATTTGGCGAAGACGTTTATCCGCGTTACAAAAAGTGGTGCGACGAATACTTCTACCTCAAACATCGTAACGAACAACGCGGTATTGGCGGGCTGTTCTTTGATGACCTGAACACGCCAGACTTTGACCACTGTTTCGCCTTTATGCAGGCGGTAGGTCAAGGCTACACCGACGCTTATTTACCGATTGTTGAACGACGCAAAGCGATGGAATACGGCGAGCACGAGCGCAATTTCCAGCTCTACCGTCGCGGTCGCTATGTCGAGTTCAACCTGGTCTGGGATCGCGGAACGCTGTTTGGCCTGCAAACTGGCGGGCGCACCGAGTCTATCCTGATGTCAATGCCGCCACTGGTACGCTGGGAGTATGATTATCAACCGGAAGAAGGCAGCCCGGAAGCGGCGTTAAGTGAGTTTATTAAGGTCAGGGATTGGATTTAATATCATGAAAATAAAAGAAAAATAACCCTATGTTTGTGGCTTGAAATTAATTCTGTTTAATTTGTGTGCCATAGTGACACCCTAATATCTAATAATAATCTCTTTCGACTTAATATCCTCAGGCAAGGAGCGCCTCTATGACTCACCGTATTCCCTGTAAAAGCCCCGCTTGTACATCAACCATTCTTCCGGAAACCGCTGCGCGTACTGACGGATACTGTATGCCCTGCGTTCAGGCACAACAGCAGCGTGAGCACGATGAATATATCAGGAAAAATAAAAAGACCGTGAATGTGTTTGCTGGGCTAAGCGATCCGATTGCCATGCTGAAATTAGTTCACCAGCCACGGAAATTCGATGCGTTAATCGACTGGACTCCCTGCCCCGTTCCCACCGATGCCCTGTATCAACAACTGACTGCCGATCAAGCGCAGCTGATGGCTGATTACGCCACAGAACGCTTTGCGTCTGGTGAATATGAACACGCTCAGGAGATTTGTCTTTGTCTGGCGGCGTTTACCCAGGCAAATCTGGATGCATATTTACGAGAGTGGATCTCTTATGATGATTTAGACGCTTATTCTCCTCTGCCTTTCCACCGCGCCCCAGCGGATGTTCGCGATACGCTGTTAGAACGGGTTGAGGATGATGCAGAAAACAGAAATTGTATTCTGCAATGTCTGGCATGGATTGGGGATGACGTTGTTGTTGAACGTTTTGCCTACTGGCGCAATAACCCGCCGCTGTGGCGCAGTTCACTTTACATCGCGCCAGAAGAATATGCGCATGAGGCCGGTTGGGAGTTAACCGCTGAAGATCAAAGGCGTAATCTCTATTTTCCTCAATGTTTTCATCTGGAGATGAAAAGCACCGGGTCTTGCGAAGCTTTGCGTGTTGTTGATGAACGCAGCGATACCTGTCCAAAGTGCGCATTGCCCCTAACAAATCTTTTCGACGTTGACCTGAAGGCAACGGGTCTTAGCGATAACGGCAGTTTTCGCGTCGTGACTTGCGAATGTTGCACCGCCTACAGCACCATTTTCGGCTACATGGACTCAAAGGGTAACGCTCATTTGTCTGCAAAAAATATCCCGCCTGCCTGGCTACCGGATGATGTATCGGAATGGCGTCGACTCCCTGTAAACAGCATGAGACAGGGAAACCTTAGGTCACCGTTATTTGCCGCAGACCCATTTTTACCTGTCTCTTTCTCGCAACTTGGCGGGCATCCAACCTGGATTCAGGACGCGGAATATCCTCTCTGTCCGCAATGTTCCCACACAATGATGTTTCTTGCGCAACTGGATTATGCCGATATTGAACAATATGGCGAAGGGATAATTTACGCGTTTATCTGCCCGGAGTGCCGGACAACGGCAACGTCTTATCAGCAGTCTTAACTGCAATAATAGTGAAAGATATGTCTTTTTAAATCTGGAAATGAAGCAAAATAACTAAAATGATAATCACAACCAACACAACAATATGCATTGCAGAACAACAAATCAGAATACTTGAGCTCTTCCGTGAATACTGAGGCATACAGCAAATAAATGAAGTCATTACCAACTCAGAACTTTGTGTAAATAGCAAAAATCACAGGTGTAACATTTCCTGGACAGATAATTACATAAATATCAATTATCAATGCAACCGGGAAATGCATCCACAAGAACGGGATAAATTTTTGACAGCATTCAGTGCAGCTCTTAGTCAACCTGTTCCCGATTATTACACTGACGCATACGAAAAAAGCCATCGTATTTTTCTGCGTAAAAAACATCGCCGTAGTGATGGACGTATTGGTTGTTCTATCTATCCTTACAAGGAGGAACCTAACGGTGGATGGGATTACAATGTTGCCAGTCTTTTTATTTATGAGTGCGATTTTGAAATACTATCCCCGGCTATTAAGTCACTATACCCTTTAGCCAATGGTGAAACATTTTTTGATTACACAAGCTGGAATGAATTTACCTCAGATGAATGCGTAAAGATAATTGAACAATGGTTAGCTAAGGCACAAACAAATACCGAATATGCAGAATTCATTAAGTATGTTATTGAGTGGATGAAACCGCTCTTAAACAAATATCAGAATATCATGATCGAAGGTAATTTATAAGTTCAATCCAGACTAAGCTGATGCATTACTGACATTACTTATAGTTTTTTTCATCACCTTTTCGGCCCCAGGAATCCCAACTTCTTTGGCGATCTTGTTGAAAACGTTCCGCCTCTTCTACAGATAATTCTGCATTTTCGGAACACTGCATGTGATCCCAACCGCGATAGTTTTTAATGACTGGTACATTTTTGGGCAGATTAACATCATTATTCTGACTGTGATAATCATAATAATACATAAAAAAACTATGCATCGGAATTTGACTGAGATAAAACCCATCCTTATCATCAATAAATAGCTGGCCCTCATGAAAAATCAATCGCGTATCACTGGTCGCAAGTTCAACCGATAAGTTGATATCTTTCCAGGTCGCGCCATAATCGGATGACATTTGCACTTCATGGTATTCATAAATCAGTTGTCCATTTTTATCTTTTTTATGTGGATCGCCCCCCAGAGGTACAAAAATATACTTTTCAGAATCATGAATAAACTTTATATTTTCAGGAAGTGGACTGTCATATGAGGGAGTGATTGCAGAACGTGAACCAATGGATTCCGGAACCCATTGGTTGTGACGCGTATCGCCAACACGGGAAAATATATTTTTTGTGTATCAGTATACCAGTATTGACCTGAACAATAATCAACACCGTCGTAATGCCGCTTTTCACCTGTTAAAATGATATAACGGTGATCGTCAAAACGGTAGACAATCTGGAGAGGTAGTGCATCCGAAGACATATACTTCGCCGGAGGCACTATACTATTACCCCCGTAGACAGCATAGCTAAAAAATAGCATTGAGAACGCCAATACGCTTTTTTTCATTTTGCCCCCTTCACTACAACTTCCGCCTCAGACTCTGCCAATAACTCCGGGAAAGGTATCTGACCAAGATAATGTTTGGCATTAATTCTGTTCGCTTCGATTCTGGCGGGCTTTAGCATTTCCGCTGAGAATTTCTTTTCTATTCCCGATATATACTCTATTGCCTCTGGCAAACCTAATTTTGCTGCAAGATAAAACCAGGCAACGGCAAGGTCGTTGTTTTGCGTAACGCCATGACCACTGAGATATTGTGAACCGATAAAGTAGCAAGCCCTACTTGCTTTCTCTCGACCTGCCCCGTTCAGCGACTTCATAAACCAGGAAAAAGAATGAGTATAATTCTTTTCAACCCCCTGCCCACGATAATACATTACCCCAACCATGTAGCGTGCGGCGGCTATTCCCCAGGAATTTTCCCGCCCGGAAGCTTTCATAAACCAGTTAAAAGCTTCTTTATAATTTTTTGTCACCCCATCACCTGAATAATAACGGCGTCCAAGACGATACTGCGCTCCCGCCATACCATTCTCTGCAGCTTTACGAAACCAGTACAGCGCTTTTTTATCATCTTTAGGCGTTACACCATCCCCTTTTAGATATATCCATGCAAGATCGTATTGATCCGATGATTTACCTTGCTGCGCACGCAACTGCAGGCAAACAATATCGGATTTACTGTTACAGGGAGTGAGTCGAGCCCACGAGCAGGAAGAGAAGGCAATGGTCGTGACGATAACGACTAATCGAGGGGAGATATTCCATAACCATAGCGTTGCTAATAGTCGAATGTCCATCCTGGACCTCCTGATTATCGTCACTCTCTTTGAGAGAAATACGAATTATAGTATTTGCATGGCTTTTCTCGTTACACAAATATGGCGAAAAGCGATACCAGTCGTTTTCACTCCAGTTCCTGCATCCGCTGATGTAGCGTCAGAGACGGCTTCTCGGCAAACAGTTGCTGGTAATCCGTGGCGAATTGCCCCAGATGCCAGAATCCCCACTGCATGGCGGCATCTTTGACCGTTGTACTTTGCGACCACGGGCTTATCAGCTCGCGGCGTACGGCGTTCAGGCGAATGCGTTTCAGCCACGCATTCGGACCAATGCCTAAAATAGCGTGAAATGCGTTTTGTAACGTGCGGCGGCTGACATGCAGTTGATTACACAAGTCCAGCACCGTCACTGGTTCGGACATGTTTTCCAGCACATATTCACGGGCCCGGGAAAGCAACCGGCGGTAACTCTGATGACTTATACTTTCCGCCGTCATCATTGGCTGCGCTTCTTCCAGCATCGCCCCCATCGCCATTAGCAAATTATCTCCCAGCACTTTACGCACTGCAGGCTGATGTAGATTTTCCGGGCTCTCGCAAAACGTCGCCAGCGCCTGTTGGACAAACCCCCACAGCGCGACCTTATGCTGCTCTTTCACTTCCAGCGCCGACTGGCTACGCAGCATATGTAATACCCGATCCGGATTATGCAAAAAGTTAGCCTGCCGGGTGATGACATCTTCAGAAAGCACCACGCCAAGGATCGTGTAATCGTCCGGCGTACTTAATTCAAACTCGGTGCCGCCAGGGCGCGTCGCAATTTCTGCGCTTCCCAGACATTGCGAACCGATAAATCCCTGCTCACCGCGCGTCGCCGGAATGCCAAACCAGAACGAGTTCGGCCAGACCAGGCACGACTGACGCAGCGCCAGCCCCGTGTATTCACGGAAAACCTGAATATCATCGAGCAGAATTTCCGTAAATTCACCATGAAATTTGCCCGGATGCAGCTGATCGTAAATCTGCTGCCAGGCGGTAATCGTCAAAGCATGTTCATAGACATCCGTTGTTTGCCGTTGATGAACATTATCCACTTCGACCTTCGGCGTGAGCTTCAGGTTTTCGGGTAAGGGTTCATGATAAAGATGGTGCAAATTGGCTGTACGGGTCTTTTTCATGATGTTAATGCCGGGTGTTGTAGGACACCCGGCACCTCCGACAGGTTAATGGGGCTTGAGACGATAACGACTACTGCGTTTACGTAACGTCCCGGCAGAAAAGAGCTGTTCGAGCGCATTTCTGGCTTTTTCCAGCGGCCAGCCAAAGTGGGCAGCCACTTCTCCTGCCGTCATTCCCTGACGTACTGATGTTAACAGCGCCAACAACTCGTCAGCAGATTCCGCGACGATAACTGGCGCGTCGGGTTCCTTTACGGGTTGCTTCGGCTGGCGGTTAAAGCCAGTAACCAGCCACTGGGTGTCATCGTCTGGTCGACCGATCTCCTTACGGCTGATGACACGCCCGGTACGCATCGCGGCAGCACAACCTGCGTCCAGCGCCGCACGACACGCCGCCAGATCGCCTTCCACCACCAGCGTTAGGCGACCAGGGTCAAGCACTTCGTGACTGAGCAGACGAACGTTAGCTGCTTTGAGCATGGCATCAGCTGCATCTATCGCGGCGACCATGCCGTCCACTTCCAGCAATCCCAGTGCATTGATCATCGGCAACCTCCGTTACGCACGCTGGATTGGATTACGCGCGATTTCCAGCACTGCATCGGTAAAGGCGTTACAGGCTGCTTTACACGCGGCCTGGCTACCGGTTAAAAATGCTGCCGAGTAGTT
The DNA here is from genome assembly GCF_013369155.2 of Escherichia sp. 94.0001. NCBI lineage: Bacteria > Pseudomonadati > Pseudomonadota > Gammaproteobacteria > Enterobacterales > Enterobacteriaceae > Escherichia > Escherichia sp. 94.0001. The sequence continues at coordinate 37,148 of NZ_JABWMS020000039.1, forward strand.
GGTTTCAGACGGTGGCGGGACATAGGTCACCAGCTGCACGTCGGCAGATTTCAACGCTGCATCAATGCCGTAGGTCGCTTCCAGCGGCGGTGCCACCAGATACGCCATCGGATCGCCAAGCGTGATCCCGGCGGTTGATGAGAGATAAGAGCCGGTACGCGAAACGACATGCGCCAGGAAGGCTGTGTTTTCTGCATCATTAGCCCACTGGAAAGCAGCGCCATTTTCAATATGCGCAACCATCGCATCCAGACCGGCACGCACTTCCGCCGGGTTTGGCCCCCCGAGCATAATCAGCACTTCACCGACAGTCGGTGACGGCCCGTGTGCAGCTCCCGCATACAGCGAGCGACCATACACGACTTCAACCATCGCCTGCTTGGTCGCTTCGTCAGCCGCAATGTAGGTGACGTCATCGGAATCAGCAGAAATCAGCCCGAGGCTACGAATATGCGGCGGCAATTTCAGTTCACGCGCAAATTCGGCGTTAACAGAGGCAATCACCCGCATGGCGGTTACCGACGGTCGAATCAAATCTAAAGCTGGCATGATGCCTCCTTATCGGGTCATGTTGATGCCGGATGCTTTCTGCTCCAGCATACGTTTCGCCAAATCCACAATGACGGCTGCGGCTTCAACCGGCGGCGTGCCGCCCTGGTGAATGTTAGAGATACAGGTACGGTCGGCCTCAACGGTGGTTGCCATACGCGGCGAGTAAACGGCGTAGCAGGAGAGACTTTCTGACTGCCCTAACCCCGGACGTTCACCCACCAGCAGGATCACCACTTTCGCGCCAAGAAGTTCGCCAATCTGATCTTCAATCTTCACCCGACCATAACGAACAAAGAATGGCGTACCGACTTTCAGCCCGGCCTGTTTCAGGCCCGCCATCAGCGGCGGCAGGATCTCTTCGTAGTTGACGGTGATCGCATCAGTAGACAGACCATCGGAAATAACCACCTGTACGTCCGGATTGGCAACACACTGCGCTTTCAGCGCTTCAACAGCCTCTGCACACAAGCGGCGGCCCATATCCGGGCGAGTCAGATAGAGATTTTTGTCGCTAATTTCAGAGCGGACCTCCAGCAAGCCCTGCGCTTTCACCCACTCTTCCGGCACTTCTTTCAGTACGGTGTCTTTCGAACGAGAGTGATCGGCCAGGAAACGCAGCAACGCCTGGGTACGCGGACGCGGACCAGCACGACCGGTACAGACGCGAGCCACGGTGCTGCGGCGCAGTTCTGTTAATACGTCTGCGCGATGCGGGTTTTCAACGCCAATCCACGCTTTTGCTTCCGCGGAACCTAAATCCAGCGCGCAGCTTTCCGAGGTCACCGGTGCTGCACAGGTGGTAGTGGCGCATTTTGCTTCTGACGGCGCGGGGGCCGCTTGTCCCATTGACGCCATCACGCTGCGTACAATTTCTTCAATCTGTTTTTGATCCATGATGTGTTATCTCCGCGTCATCAGAAGAACAGTGACGGATCGCCCGCCCGTTTGGTCAGGCGACCGTTTGCCATAATGCCCATGCTTTCCAGCCAGCGTTCAAACTCCGGTGACGGGCGCAGGTTGAGTAACTGACGCACAGTGGCGGTATCGTGGAATGCGGTGGTCTGGTAGTTGAGCATGATGTCATCACCCAGCGGCATCCCCATGATGTAGTTGCAGCCTGCGGTGGCGAGCAGGATCATCAGGTTTTCGTTGAGGTTCTGGTCAGCGTCAGCGTGGTTGGTGTAGCAGCAGTCACAGCCCATAGAGATGCCGCTCAGCTTGCCCATAAAGTGATCTTCTAAGCCAGCACGGATAATCTGGCGGTCGTTGTAGAGATACTCTGGCCCAATAAAGCCGACTACGGTGTTGACGATAAACGGATCGTAATGACGTGCCAGCCCGTAGTTACGCGCTTCCATCGTTACCTGATCTGCGCCGAAGTTAGCGCCCGCCGATAGCGCAGAACCCTGCCCGGTTTCGAAGTAGAGGCAGTTTTCCCCGGCGATACGGTTGAACTCCGCGCCCACTGCGCGCGCTTCGTCGAGCATCGCCAGCTCTACGCCAAACTCTTTCAGCCCTTTTTCACTGCCGCAGATACTCTGGAAAATCAGCCCGCCCGGCGCGCCGCGACGGATCGCTTCAATCTGGGTAGTAACGTGCGCCAGCACGCAGCCCTGGGTCGGAATGTTGAATTTGTCGATCACGCCATAGATGGTATCCAGCACGCGGCTTAAGTTTTCCACGTCGTCAGTCACCGGGTTAACGCCGATCACCGCATCGCCCACCCCGAAAGAAAGCCCTTCGTAGATTTGCGCGGCGATACTTTGCACGTCGTCGCGGGTATCGTTTGGCTGCAAACGGGCGCTAAAGGTGCCCGGAATACCGATGGTAGTATTGGCCTTTTTGATAATCGGCATTTTCTTCGCGCCGTAGATCAGATCCGCGTTAGAGCAAATCTTCGCTACCGCCGCGACCACTTCCGAGGTCAGCCCTTTGCGGGTAAAAGCAATGTCGTCAACGCTGGTTTCATCACTCAGCACATACTCACGCAGCTCGCTGATGCTCCAGTTTTTAATCTGGTTGTAGGCCGTTTCGTTAACGTCGTCCTGAATCAGCCGCGTCACGCAGTCATCTTCATAGGCAATCACCGGATTATTGCGGATGTCCGCTACGGTCATTTCCGACAACACCTGCTTTGCCGCCACGCGCTCCTGTGAGCTTGCCGCTGCAACGCCCGCCAGCACATCCCCCGAACGCAGTTCGTTGGCTTTAGCCAGCACCTCTTTTACATCCTTAAACTGATATACATTGCCGAACAATGTGGTCTTTAGTTTCATAAGTCGTTCCCTCAGGAAGAAGTGATGAGTAACATTTTTCACAGCCTGCAAACAATTCTATTTCATCGTTAGCCCTTGTCCTGTAAGGTAATTGCCTTAACACGCCCGCTATTCATCCTGCCGAACGCAACCGAACGCGCCGGATACATTAGCGGGGTTATCGAGTCGTTAGATCGAGGTATCCGGTTTTGAGCAAGACACCACTGACAGCAAAGGCCATAGAGGCCGCCCAGCCGAAGGACAAGCCCTACAAACTCACAGATTCACAAACGCCAGGCCTTTTCTTGCTGGTCCATCCCAACGGGTCACGGTACTGGCGATTCCGGTACTGGATTGGGAAGAGAGAATATTTACAGGCTATCGGGATATATCCGCTAATCAGCCTCAAGGAAGCCCGTAAACGAGCCACAGAGAGCCGATCTCTGATTGCTAATGGAATTAATCCAATGGAAGCGGCACGCAAGGAGAAAGCCGTTGATGCGCTCAACATGGCGGCAAGTTTTAAGACGGTAGCAGAAGACTGGCTTGCTACCAGGGTGAGCGGATGGAGTGAGAGCTATACAAAGCAGGTCAGATCGGCACTGGAGAAAGATGTTTACCCCGTGCTGGGACGTCGGTCGATCGTCGATATAACGGCCCGTGATGTTCTGGCATTGCTTCAGAAGAAAGAGCGCACCGCACCGGAACAAGCCAGGAAGCTACGCGCCCGTATCGGGGAGATCTTCAAATTTGCCGTTATCACCGAACTGGTTAACCGGAATCCGGTTGCAGATCTGGACACGGCACTGAAAGCCAGACGCCCAGGCCATAACGCATGGATACCGATTAATGAAATTCTGGCCTTCTACAAAGCCCTTGAGAGAGCTGGGAGCGTTCAGATTCAGACGGCAATACGTTTGCTTATATTAAGCGCCCTAAGGACGGCAGAGCTTCGTTTAATGCGCTGGGAATGGGTGGATCTGGAGTCGGCAACAATCACATTGCCCGCCGAAGTCATGAAGGCCCGCCGCCCGCATGTTGTCCCGTTATCCCGGCAAGCGGTCGAGCTATTACAGGACCAGTTTACTCGCAGCGGATACAGTGCTTTCGTCTTTCCGGGCCGATTCATGGACAAGCCACTTTCATCCAGCGCCATCCTTAAAGCCCTGGAGCGTATCGGATTCAAATCGACGGTTACAGGCCACGGCTGGCGCACAACATTCAGCACGGCGCTTAACGAATCCGGCAGGTATAACCCTGATTGGGTCGAAATCCAATTGGCCCATGTTCCAAAGGGAATCAGGGCGATTTATAACCAGGCGGCCTACCTGAAGCAACGGCGAGCAATGATGCAGGATTACGCCGACGCTATTGATTCAATATTGGCTGGTACTGGCAATCCGCTTGAGCCGGAATGAATAATTAAGCGGGTTTTCCGGCCTCCTGCATCGCAGGAACTCGGCTAAATACTGGACACATTCAGAATAACTATTCACTTGCCGGATTCGTCCGGCTTTTCTTTTGCTAATCGTTAAACCACCGTTTCAATATCCAATAGCGATGGTTGAAGCGTTCAAAAAATAACCGTGACAACCGTCACAAATATGCAATGTCAATGATTTAAATCAATAAATTGGTGATTCTTCGTTTTCTCTTTCGAATGAAAGTAAAATACAGGAAAATAAATCACCACGAAATCATGCACTTATGAATTTTGACCAACTAGTCCAAAATATCCTCGGTGAATCCATGCTGGTTACAGGACGATGATTAATACTTAACCTGTGACTTTCGAATGAAAGTAAATTGATAAAGATGTCAGTATACACCAACCAAATAGAATATTTTTTATGCGATATTTGGATGATAATTAAGCAAAACTTTCGCGAGGTATAACGATGTGAGTAATTAATTTTAACTCTACAATAAATCCATCCCGACAGGGATAATGAGATGGACGCTCCAGATTTTACGGTATCAAAGTACCAGACTGG